>JBAUUM010000330.1:0-22125 GCA_049582705.1 Actinocatenispora sp. | reverse complement strand
GCACCGCTGGGTGCCCGCCACGGCGCTGGTGGTGCTTACTGGCAACCGCCGGCCGCGTTGCTCCAGCTGCCCTGGACGGGGTAGCCGTTGCTATCGATGTACAGATCGGTCCAGGCGCACAGGTCGGCGTTCTCCTCACCGGAAGAATTGTCGATCCAACCACTGGCCGGTTCCGGGTCGGTGGCGGCCTCCGCGTACTCGTGGAAGCCCACGATGCTGAACCCGTCATTGGGGCCGGAGAGCGAGTTCGCGCCACAGGACGAACCAGCGTCCCAGACGTAGGGCATGTTGGTGTAGGCGACGTTGCCGTTCCAGTCGTGCCAGGCGCAGAAGCCGGCGTTGGGGAAGTTGTCCGGGTGGGTCCCGGTCGGGCTCACCACGAAGACGTCGGTGTTCGGGCCGGACACCCCGAAGTGCGAGGCGGCGGTGTTGGCCTCGCTGGAAATCTGGCCCTGCGAAGCGTTCGAGGGAGCCGAGACGCTGTTGTGGAACCAGACACCGGCCAGTACAGGCTGACGTAGGGACACGTTGCCGCTGTTGTCGTAGTACTGCGTCAGGACGTTGGACATGGTGTCCGAGCCGGTGGCACCGAAGAAACCCTGCAGGTAGTTCGCCGCGCCCGACGGGTCGTTGCCCCACTGGGAGCCCCAGAAGTCCAGGTAGACGGTGGCGGGATGCTCGACCGGGCCGTCGTTCCAGCTCAGCGTCGTGAAGGCGACGGGTTTGGCGTTGTGGGTGCCGCGCATCGGCATGATGTGTGCGGTGGCGTGCCGGGTGTACGTGGTGGTGGTGCCGTGACCGGCGGCGGGTTGAGCGCCGGCGGGGCTGGTCAGACCGGCGGCGAGCGCCATGCCGGCCGCCACCGCGAGGGCGGCGCCGGTTCTACGGACACGCATCGGGGGCTCCCTTCGGAACGGGTGAGTCGGCCCTCATCCCGAATCCGGGCGCTGTTGTCCTGCCGCGCGGGGTGAGCGCGGCCAGGTATGCGAAGTACAGGTGACAGGAAACTCTGAGCAGCCTTCAGGGGGATCGAGGGGTATTCGAAAGGCGTATATAGCGCTTTTATACCCCTTATACCTCTAATTCTTATCTTCTTTTCATCTAGTACGAGGTGGTGATCTCAGCGCCCAGTGCGTCGCGGGTGGTACACGGGAAGGGCGACCGGAGTTTGAGGCCGACGTATTACGACGGCGCCGCACGAGGCGGTGCGGACATTCTCTCTGCCGTTGGGCCCTGCACGATGTCGACTCAGCGCTCTACCGTGCGCAGATGAGTGTGAAATCGCCGCCGGGGAGGGCCGATGTCGCAGGCGGGTCATGTCCGTTCCTCCACAACGTCAACGCGCGGCGCAGCGCCGGCCGAGCGAGAGAGCCGCACAGGACACTCCATCGACGCTCTCAGCGCCGCCGGGCAGGTGGTCCATCTGCGACCGGCCGATGCTGCTGATGCGGTCCGACTGCATGAGCTCTACGAAAAGGCCTCACCGCGCAGCAGATACCTACGATTCTTCAGCCTGGGGACGAGCCAGATCGACGACGAGGTGGCACGACTGACCCGCCCTCAGTCCGCACACCACACCGGGGTCGTCGCCGAGCGGGACGGCCAGCTGATCGGCGTCGCATCCTACGAACGGCTGTCGGATGAGCGGGCCGAATCGCCGAACTGATCGACGAGGCATGGCGCCACCGGGGCGTGGGCACCCTTCTACTGGAACAGCTCACCGCCATCGCCCGGCACCAGGGCATCACTATCCTGGTCGGGGACGTTCTGGCCACCAACGCCGAGATGCTGGAGGTTTCACAGGGCTTCGCGCCGGCGGGGACGAGCAGGGACGGCGACGTGGTGCGAGTCAAGATCGCCACGCTGCCCGGCGAGGCGGCACTGTTGTCGCTGGACCATCGGGACCGCACCGCCCAGCGCCAGTCGCTGCATCCGCTGATGGCGCCACGGTCGGTGGCCGTGGTGGGGGCGGGGAGGCACTCCGGCGGCGTCGGACACGAGGTCCTGCGCTCCATCGTCGACGGTGGATTCACGGGCCGGCTGTTCGCGATCAACCCGCACGCCCACGACGTCCTCGGGGTCCCGAGCGTGGCGTCGGTGCGTGACCTGCCCGCGTCGGTCGACCTGGCCATCCTCGCGATCCCGGCCCCCGCCGTGGCCGCTGTACTGTCCGACTGCGTCGACAGGGGAGTGCGGTCCGCGCTCGTGCTCAGCTCCGGATTCAGCGAATCCGGCGACACCGACCGGCAGTCCGGCCTGCTGCGCATCGTGCGCGGCGGCGGGATACGAGTGGCAGGGCCCAACTGTCTCGGCCTGACCAATACCGACCCCGCAGTCCAGTTGCATGCCACGTTCGCGGTACGTCAACCGGTGCCGGGGAGCCTCGCCGTCGCATCGCAGTCCGGCGGGGTGGGAATGGCTCTCGTCGACGGTGCGTCCGACACCGGAGTGGGCGTCTCCACCTTCGTGTCCCTCGGCAACAAGGCCGACGTGTCCACCAACGATCTGCTCGCCTACTGGTACGACGACGAGCGCACAGCTGCGGTGGCACTGTACGTCGAGTCGTTCGGCAATCCGGCCCGGTTCTCTCGGCTGGCCCAGCAGATCGGTCGGCACAAACCGGTCCTGGTCATCAAGAGCGGCCGCTCGGTGGGTGGCCAGCGGGCCGGCATCTCGCATACCGCCGCAGCGGCCACCGCGGACGCCGTGGTGGACAGCCTCTTCGCGCAGGCCGGCGTGATCCGCGTGCGAGACCCCGACGAGTTGCTGGACGCCGCCCGCATGCTGATCGACCAGCCGTCGGTCGCCAGCGACCGGCTGGGCGTCGTCGGCAACGCCGGCGGGATCAGCATCCTCGCTGCGGACGAGGCCACGGAGGCCGGCCTGCGGGTCGACGAGCTGTCCGCGTCACTGGCGGCCGGGTTGCGTCGCATGGATCCGGCGGCGGCCGGGTTGAGCAATCCGGTCGACCTCGGTTCCGGCGCCGCGCCGTCGGTGGCGGGGGACGTGGTGACGCGACTGGTGCACAGCGGTGAGATCGATGCGTTGGTGGTGTGTCTGGCGGCACTGCGAATCCAGGACCCGACCGCTGTCCTGGGCGCTGTCGCTGTCGCGTTGGATGACGCGCCTCAGATTCCGGCCGCGGTCGTCCTGGTCGGGTTGCCGGACCCGCCGGTGAGCATCGGGCGTCGAAGGGTCCCTGTCTACGGTTCCGCGGAACGAGCGGTCCGGGCCCTGGGCCACGCCGCACGCTACGCCCGGTGGCGGGCCACTCCCGTCGGGAACCTCGTCGGCTTCGTCGGTATCCGCCGAGCGCGGGCCCGTGAGCTGACCAGGGACCGCCTCGCTGCCGGCGGCGGATGGCTGGCGGCTGATGGGGCCGCGCAGATTCTGGAGTGCCACGGGGTTCGAACGGTGCCCGCCGAGACCGCCGGCGATGCGGACGCCGCGGTTCAGGCTGCTGGCCGGCTTGGGTACCCGGTCGCGGTGAAGACGGCCCAGCCGGACGTCGTGCACAAGAGTGACATCGGAGCCGTTCGGCTCGACCTGAGATCGGAGGTCGACGTACGGGCCGCCCACGCCACCGTCCAGAAGGCGGTCGACGATCCTCACTCTGCCGTCCTCGTCCAACGCATGGCGCCGGCAGGCCTGGAACTGATCGCCGGGATTCATCACGATCCGCTGTTCGGTCCTGTGATCATGCTCGGCTTGGGTGGTGTGGAGGCCGATCTGCGGGGCGACCGGGCGCTGCATCTGCTGCCGTTCACCGACCGGGATGCCGCCGCTCTGTGGCGGTCCCTGCATGGCGCACCGCTGTTGACCGGCTACCGTGGTGCCCCACCGGTGGACACCGATGCGGTGGAAGAGTTGCTGCTGCGGCTCGCTCAGCTGGCCGGTGACCTTCCCGAGGTCGCCGAACTGGATCTCAACCCGGTCATCGCGTCCGAGGACGGGGCCATCGCCGTCGACGTGAAGATTCGCCTCGCCGACCCGGGTGCCGAGCCCGATCCGTACGTGCGCGCGCTGCACGAACCCTCGTAATCGCCGGCCCGACGGGATCGACGGCTCACGCGGACCAGGAGGCGGTCAGAGCGTGGAGTGCCGTCGGATCAACGCGCGACGTGTCTCGTCGACACCCCAGACGACGAGCGGCATCGGAATCAACAGCAGCAGTGCGTGACCGGGTGGAATCGCGGTACCGAAGACGGTCTGGAGTTGTGGCACGCTGATCAGGCAGACCGCGAAGACGGTCTCGAACAGGATGCCCCACAGCAGCATCCGATTCGTCGTCACACCGACCGCCCGCAGCGATGCGTACTCGGTGCGGGCGGCGAAGGCGACGCCGATCTGGCATGCGACGATCGCGAGGAATGTCATGGTGGTCGCCTGCACGTAGTTGTGGTGCAGAGCGGTGCCGGGGCCGACCGGGTCCCCCGGTACCCAGCCCGCGGGCAGGAGCACCGAGAAGAAGCCGCCCATCGCGAGGACCGCGGACACGACACCCAGGTAGCCCCACGCCCGGACCAGGACGCTGCGGTCGACGACACCCGCGGCACGGCGTCGGGGCGGTCGTGACATCAAGCCCGGCTCGGCGGGTTCACGGCCCAGAGCGAGCGCTGGGAGAGTCTCGGTGCCCAGATCGATTGCGAGGATCTGCAATACCGTCAGCGGCAGCGGTATGGCACCACCGGACAGAGCGAAGATCAGGAACGGCAGGATCTCCGGTGGTGCGTGGGCGAAGATGTACAGGATGAACTTGCGGACGTTGTCGTAGACGCGACGTCCTTCGCGGACCGCGGCGACGATGGTGGCGAAGTTGTCGTCGGTCAGGACCATGGTGGCGGCCTCGCGCGCCACGTCGGTGCCGCCACGGCCCATCGCGACGCCGATGTCGCTGCGGCGCAGCGCCGGCGCGTCGTTGACACCGTCACCGGTCATCGCGACCACGTTACCCTCGGCGCGAAGGGCATCGGCGATGCGAAGCTTGGCCTCGGGCGAGGTCCGCGCGAAGACGATGTTGCCGGGCCGCCGGAGTAGTTCATCGAGGTCGTCCTCGCTCATCGCGTCGAGGTCGTCTCCGGTGATTGTCGGTGTGTCGGCGGTGGCGATGCCGACCTGCCGGGCGATCTCGGTGGCGGTGAGCCCGTGGTCGCCGGTGATCACGACGATTCTGATGCCGGCGGTGCGGCAGTCGTCGACTGCGGCGGCAACCTGGGTGCGAGGTGGGTCGAGCATCGCGACGAGGCCGAGGAATGTCAGGTCGGTTTCCGCCTCGGCACGATCGCCGGGCGGATGGTCAAGGTCTCGTTGGGCGGCTGCGATGACCCGTAGCCCGCGCCGAGCGTATTCGCTCGCCGCAGTGACGATCTCGTCATGTGCGGTGTCATCCAGCTCGAATTCCTGCGAGCCGACGACGGCCCGGGTGCAGCGGGCGATAACCGCCTCCGGTGAGCCTTTGACGTGCAGTACGGTGCCGGTGTCCGTGCGGTCAAGCGTGGACATCAGCCGTAGGCCCGGATCGAAGTGGTAGAGGGCGACGCGGGCGTCGTCGCGCCGGGTGGTGGTGATGTCGACACCAAGCCGCTCGGCGGCTTCGAGCAGCGCGATTTCCGTCGGGTCACCGGTCGGTGGCCGCGCTCCTGATGGGTCGACGGTCGCTGTGGTGCAGGCGGCGACGGCCGCGGCGAGGTCCTGCAGCCGGGCTGGCCTGTCCGGGTCGGTGGCGTTCCATTCACCGTCGGGAGACCAGACCGCCACGGCGCGCAGCTTGTTCTGCGTGAGTGTTCCGGTCTTGTCGGTGCAGATGACCGCGGTCGAGCCGAGTGTCTCCACGGCGCTGATCCGTTTGACGACAGCACCGACTCGAGCCAGCTGCCGCACACCCACAGCGAGCGCGAGGGTGATGGTGGGCAGCAACCCTTCGGGCACGTTGGCCACGAGCAGCCCGATCGCGAAGCTCGCTGCGTCCGCCCAGGGCATCCCGGCGGCGAACACACCGACAGGCACGAATACCAGGCCGGCGCCCACACCGGCCGCGGCGATCAGCCACGCGACTCGTTTCACCTGCCGTTCCAACGGGCTGTCGGAGTGGCCGACCCGCTGGGTCAGCGCCGCGATGCGGCCCAGTTCAGTCGCCATGCCCGTCGCGAACACCAAGGCACGGCCCTGACCACCGGTGCAGGTCGTGCCGCTGAACACGAGGTCGCGTGCCTGCATCACCGGGCCGCTGGTGTCGGTCAGGTCCGCCGAACGCAGCACCGGAAGCGACTCGCCGGTCAGTGCCGACATATCCACTTCCAGCGTCCCGTCCAACAGCCGGGCGTCGGCGGAGATGCGGTCGCCTTCCTCGATGATCAGCACGTCGCCGGGCACCAGTTCGCGGGCCGGTATGGCGGCGCGGCGCTGCTCACGCAGCACGGTCGACTGCTGCGGCAGGTATCCGGCCAGCGCCTCGACGGCACGTTCGGCCTGCCGTTCCTGGGTGAACGCGAGGAACGCGTTGAGGACGATGACCCCGACGATCGCGGCGGCCAGCACTGTGGTGCCGTTGACCGCCGCGAGGATCGCCGCCACCCACAACACCAGCGCCAGCGGATGGGTGAACTGGGCGACCAGGTGACGCATCCATCCACTGCCGGCACGTCGGGACAGCTCGTTGGGGCCGTATGCCTCCAACCGCCGCGCCGCCTCCCGCGTGGACAGGCCCCGTCCGTCGGTGCGGAGATCCCGTTGCAGGAGTGCGACCGCCTCCCGAGGGTCCAAGGCCTGACGCGAAGTGTCGGGCGGTGAGGCGGTCAGACGCATCAGATGCCGGAACCGGCCGGTCCGTCACCCTGACGATCAGCCGCGGTGTCGCTGAGCAGAGCTACCTTCAAGGCGTTACTGTCGGCGGGATTCGCGAACACCGCGTAGGCGTCGATCATCTGGCCGATCGGGTACCGGTGGGTCAGGAGGTCGCGGGGATCCAGTAGACCGGCGCCGGTCATCCCGAGCAGTTCCGGGGTGGACGAGGTATCGACCAGTCCGGTGGTGATCGTGACGTCACGGATCCACAGTTCCTCCAGGTGCAACGTGGCCGGGGCACCGTGCACGCCGACGTTGGCGACCCGGCCGCCGGGCCGTACCAGCCGGGTGCACAGCTCGAAAGCCTCCGGGGTGCCCACCGCCTCGATCACCACGTCCGCGCCCAGGCCGTCACCCAGGGCACGGACTGTGCCCTCGGGGTCGTCGTGGGCGTTGACGGTCAGATCGGCAATCCGGCCAGCCTGCTCCAGCCGGGCCGCGGCGATGTCGATCGCGAGGATCGACGCCGGCGAGTGGAGCCTGGCGGTGAGCATCGCGGCCAGTCCGATCGGTCCGGCGCCCACGACCGCGACCACACAGCCGGGTCGTACCTGCCCGTTGAGGACACCCACCTCGTAGCCCGTGGGCATGATGTCGGCGAACAGCACCGCCAACTCGTCGGTGATGGCGTCCGACAATCGGTGGGTGGACAGGTCCGCGAACGGGATGCGCGCGTACTCGGCCTGGACGCCGTCAATGCGATGCCCGAGGATCCAGCCGCCGCCCAGACACTGACCGTACGATGCGTGGCGGCAATAGGAGCAGCGACCGCAGGCCGAAATGCAGGAAGCGAGGACGCGGTCGCCAGGCTTCAGGTCACCCGCGGCCGCGCCGGCCTCCACGACCGTGCCGACCGCTTCGTGCCCGAGTATCCGGCCGGGAGCTACTTCGGGGACATCGCCGCCGAGGATGTGCAGGTCGGTGCCGCAGATCGTGGTCGCGTCCACCCGGATCACCACGTCACGTGGGTCCTCGATGGATGGATCGGGTACCTGCGTCCAGTTCTTCTCGCCCGATCCCTGGTAAACCAGCGCTTTCATCGTCCACCCCTGACCCGTGAGGCAGTCGTGCACCCGACCATTGTCGCGAGCCCCGCCTCGAGGCGGCGACAGAATGCGTGAATCCCGCGTGGGCATGCTCCAGAGCAGGCAGCGTTACCGGAGACTGAGGGCACTTCGGCGGTCGGGGGCGAGGATGTCGACGGCACAGCAGGAACCCAGGATCGTGGTGGGCTTGGACGGCTCACAGCCGTCCAAGCAGGCATTGAGGTGGGCCGCGCGGCAGGCGCAGCTCATGCATGCCCAACTGGAGGTCATCACCACCTGGGACGTTCCTGCCCTGTACGGATGGACCGGCTCGGAGGACCTGCGCGAAATGGAGGACGCGGCGCGCACGGTCGTGACCGACTCGATCGAGGAAGTTCTGGGCGCCGACGCGGGACCCTATCTGTCGGCGCGGGTCGTCCAGGGCAACGCTGCCCGCGTCCTGATCGACGCCAGCCGGCGAGCGTCGCTGCTGGTCGTGGGCAGCCGCGGCCATGGCGGCTTCACCGAGGCGCTACTGGGGTCGGTGGGGCAGCACGTCACGCAGCATGCGCATTGCCCCGTGCTCATCACCCGTGGCCCGGATCAGGGCGACGGGTAGATGTCGTCAGCGATCCCGGTGGTCGTGACGATGGCACCGCGAAGCGAGCGAGCCAGCCTACGATCCGCACGATCCGGACCCGCAACGGGGTTGAACGACTTGGATCACGGGGTTCTTAGGACCCTGCCTCTGTCGGTCGGTTCAGCCGCATCCTGAACTCGAGTCCCGCAACAGCAGGGGGTTGGGGTGCACCGCTCCACGACAACCATCAATGTGCTGTTCGAACGTGTTGAGTCAGGAACACACGCGACGGCGATAGCATATGTCGGCGGACTGGCCCAGTTCGTCGGGCACGGACACGCACGCCCCACGAACACCAGTACCGAACGTCTGGACGCCGCAGGGCGGGCACTGCGCGATGTCGGGCACCAACTGCTCATTGCCGCGGCGCGCGATGTCGCACGCGCAACCCGTGCCCCCGCTCAGGTGTCCGAGCGTTCACCACAACCACCGGGTGCCGCCCGTCGTGCCGCCACGGTGTGGTCGGGGAACGGCCGGATCTGGTGAACCGCGACGCAGCCGCGCCGGCAGCCCACATGTCATCGGCGGAAGGGCAGCACACGTGAGGGTGCCGGGCCGCGCGGGGTAGTTGCGGCGGCTCATCAGCCTGTCGCGGACCAATCCGTTGCGGCGCCCCACCGACCGAGCCGAATCAGTCCTTGTGACCGTCCTGCTGGCAGCGGTCGCCGCTTCACTCGTGCTCGGCGCATTCCTCGGCACGGCACTGGCGGGACAGGAACGACAGCGCGCCGAGCGGACCCGTACGGCCAGCAACCACGCTGGAGCCGTGCTGTTGGACATCGCTCCCAATCCGGGCACGGCAGCCCATGGCATCAGTGTCTCCACCGATGTTCCGGTACGGGCACGCTGGTACGGCTCGGACGGCGATCCGCGGGTGGGTCGTGTGTGGGCGGAACCGGCAACCCCTGCTGGCGCCCAGGTGGATGCGTGGTTCGACCGGCAGGGCAGACCCGTCGAGCCGCCGCCCGGTACAGCGCGCGTGGTTGTTCGAGGTGTCCTGGCCGGCGTGGGTGTGCCGGTGCAACCGCGGTGCTGGCAGGGATCGGCTACGGGATGGCCCGCCGACGGTTCACCCGCACTGGATCGACCGACGCGAAAAGCAGAGCGCGGGGGAGTAACCATGAGAGCACACGTCGGCGATCTGTTGACGCTCGAGAGTATGCATGTCGGCGAACCTCGCCGCACGGGGCTGATCACCGTACTCGAGCACGAGGACGGCACGCCGCCCTATTGGGTGCGCTGGCTTGACAACGGGCACGAAGCGTTCGTGTTCCCCGGACCCGAGGCGCACATCGACCCACCGCATACGCACTCGGCCCAGTACCACAGTGCCGTGCCCTGAGCCATCAACGCGTCAGGTGCACCTCCTCATGCGTGATCTGACCGATGTCCGCGTTCGTTGCCAGCAGCAACTTGTTCCCCAGATCGGCCAACGCCCGTGCCGTGGCGAGTTCGTCGCCGATCTCCGGCACGTCGTCGTCCTGCGCCGCCAGCCGCGCCCGGCCCACTCCGACGAGCTGGACATCGGCCCCGCTGCGGAGACGCGCTTCCGAGTAGGTCTGACCATCGTGTTCGTCCAGATAGATGTCCACTGTCCACCTCTTGGCAGTCAACATTCCCACCACCCCCCTTCCTGGCCCGCGTGACGCCTCGCTCCCACGATGGCCGAGGAGCCATCCGGCCGGCAGGGCGTGAGGACCCCCACACGCGGGACCTGTGACCCGCTCCCGCCATGCGCGTTCGTAACCGGGGTGCCGAACGGCCCTTCGCACGCCTCTCAATTTCGGTCGACACTCGTAGCTGGACAACTCTGTGGTCGGGAGGATGCATGGCTATCGACCTCACGGACGGCACAAGCCCCGCGCGCGCCAATGCGGCGGGCAGCGCACCGGGGCGGGCGGCCCTGGCCGCGCTGAAAGCGCCGTCGATCTTCAACTCCCAGCCGTGGCGGTGGCGGCTGCACGACGGCGTCGCGGAGCTGTGGCTGGAACGTGAGCGCCAGCTGAAGTCGGTGGATCCCGAGGGCCGGCTCGCCACGCTCAGCTGCGGGATCGCGCTGCACCACGCCGGCACGGCATTGCGGGCCCTGGGCTACCTGCCGCGCATCGACCGGTTCCCGGACCCAGCACACGCCGACCTGCTCGCGGTCCTCGGTGAAGGTGCCGCGCATCGGCCGACGCCACGCGACCTGCGCGACGCCCAGACACTGCGTGTCCGCCGTACCGACCGGCGCCCTTACGACAGTGAGCGTGCGATCCCGGCAGGGCAGTTGGCCACTGTGCGGGACGCGGCCGAATCCTGCGGCGGGCACCTGCATGTCCTGCGGGACGAGCAGGTTCCGGTATTGACCGTTGCCGCATCCCGAGCCGCGCAGGATGAGCTGTCCGACCCCGCGTACCGTGACGAGCTGAATGTGTGGACCCACCGCCCGGCAGCCTCCGGCGACGGGGTACCCACCGACACCGCGGTGCGCGCGGTGCCCCGCCGCGTCCCGGTGCGTGACTTCGCCCCGGCCGAGCCCGGCCTACCCGCCGGTGAGGGCACCGACCGGCACGCCACATACGCGATCCTGTTCACCGATCGAGATGATCAGCACGGCTGGCTGACCGCGGGTGAGGCGCTGTCTGCGGGGCTGCTACAGGCGACGATGCTCGGTATCTCCGCCAACCCGATCAGTGACGTGATCGAGGTGCCGGCGGCTCGCCACATACTGAGCACCATGCTCCTGTCCGGAATCGGATTCCCGATGCTCGCGCTCCGCATGGGGTTCCACGAGGCGACAAGCGGCGTGCCGGACACACCACGCAGGGATCCCGAAGACGTGGTGGAAACCATCGACAGGCCGCCGCGGTAGCCGCAGGCCGACGGAACAGCCGGCGTGTGACCCGGTCCGCCAGACCGAGCGCCCAGCCGCGCGGGCCCAATGGCCCTGCCGGCGACAGGCGAGGCATCAGACCCTCGGGACATGGCCGAATCGACGGACATCGCGGCCACTGACCAGGCGGCGGGGCAGGGCCTCAGTCGGGCCGAGATCGACCGCCTTCGCGAGATCCACGGCCCCAACGAGGTACCCGCGCCCCGGCCTCCGCGTCTCTACCAGCGTCTCGGCGCCCAGCTCCGCGATCCCCTGGTTCTGCTGCTCCTCGCCGCCGCCGTGGTCACCATCGCCCTGCGGGACCTGACCGACACTCTGGTCATCGTGCTGGTCATCGTGCTGAACACCACCGTGGGCATCGTCCAGGAATTCCGGGCGGACCGTGCTGTTGCGGCGCTGCGGCAGCTCTCGGCGCCCACCGCCCAGGCGGTACGAGATGGGAGCCAGACGACACTACCCGCCGTCGACCTGGTACCCGGAGACCTGGTGCGAGTGTCCGCCGGCGACATCGTCCCGGCCGACCTGACGATTACCAGGACGACCCGCTTGAGAGTGGACGAGGCGGCGCTTTCCGGGGAGAGCATGTCGGTGTCCAAGAAGGCCCGTGACCCGGCACTGGCCGGCACAGTCGTCGTCGATGGCGCGGCCTGGGCTGTCGTGGAACGCACCGGGGCGTCGAGCGCGCTGGGCCACATCACTGCTCTGGTCGCGGCGCAGCCACGTCGTCGTACCCCGCTACAGCGACGACTCGCGGGGCTGGGCCGCACCTTGGGCGCCGCGGCGGTCGTGCTGTCCGGGGTGGTCATGCTCGCCGGGTTGCTTCGCGGGTTGCCGGTCGCGGAGATGGTGTTGACCGGGGTGAGCCTGACCGTTGCCGCGGTCCCGGAGTCGCTTCCGGCGGTCGTCACCGTGGCATTGGCGCTGGGAGCGTACCGGATGGCCCGGCGCCGGGCGATCGTCCGGCAACTGCCCGCGGTCGAAACGCTCGGTTCGGTCACGCTGGTCGCCTCGGACAAGACCGGAACCCTCACCGAGGGGCGGATGAGCTGCGAACGGGCAGTCCTTCCGCACGGCTCTCTGTACCTGTCGGGGGAGGGCTACCGACCATCCGGCAGCGCCCGGAGCGTCGGCCGCCCGGACGGCGATGCCGTACTCCGGCTGGCCCGAGACCTCGTGCTGTGCAACGACGCCGACCTCGTACCGCCACGTGCCGACAATCGGGACTGGGCACCCGTCGGTGACCCGATGGAGGCCGCGCTCATCGCCGCCGCAGGACGACTCGGTGCGCCGGAGACGGACCGGACACGTCACCTACGGCTGGATGAGATCTCGTTCGAGACCGCCCGGCGGCGGATGACGACCCTGCACGAGTGTCCGGGCGGCGGCTACCTGGTGGTGGGCAAGGGGGCGCCGGAGACGATCCTTGTCGGCGACGACGCTGACACCGGCATGCTGCGCGCCGCCGCCGACAGGCTGACCCACGACGGCTACCGCGTACTGGCGGTCGCCGACTCCTGGCACGAGTCCCGCCCCGACCGCACACGATGGGAGGCGACGCTGCGGCCTGTCGGCCTCGTGGCGCTCACCGACCCGGTCCGCGACGGCACCGCGCAGCTGGTAGCGGGCTTTCGGCGCGCCGGCGTGCACCTCGCCATGATCACCGGTGATCACCCCGCGACCGCACAGGCCGTTGCCCGCGCCATCGGACTGCCTGCCGAGCCGCTGACGACCGGTGACCAGCTCGCTTCCCAGACACCGGACGCCGAGTCGGCCAGCGTCTTCGCGCGGACCCGGCCGGAGCAGAAGATGGACCTGGTCCGCGCGTGGCAGCGCGACGGACAGGTGGTGGCCATGACCGGCGACGGCGTCAACGACGCCCCTGCTCTGCGGCAGGCCGACATCGGCGTGGCCATGGGCCGGAGTGGTACCGAGGCTGCCCGGCAGGCCGCTGACCTTGTCCTCGCTGACGACAACCTCGCTACGCTGGCCGCCGCGGTCAGCGAGGGGCGGCGAATCTACGCGAACATCCGACGGTTCCTGCGCTATGCGCTGTCCGGTGGTCTCGCCGAGGTGCTGGTCATGATTCTCGGCCCGTTCATGGGTTTGGCGGTGCCGCTGCTACCGGCGCAGATCCTGTGGATCAACATGCTCACCCACGGACTGCCTGGGGTTGCGCTGGGGGCCGAACCCGCGGACCGTGGTGTCGGCGACCAACCACCCCGCCGTCCTGGTGAGGCGATCCTCGGGGTTGGCCTCGCCGCCCGGGTCGCGGTAACCGGTGCCCTGATCACCGCAGTGTCGTTGGGCACGGCCGGTTGGGCCGCCGCGACCGGACGGCCCTGGCAGAGCCTGCTGTTCCTGGTGCTGGGCTTCGCCCAGCTCGGGGTGGCGTTGGCGGTGCGGGCACATCCGCCACGCGGCACCCGATCCAACCGCGCCCTGTTCGTGGCGGTGGCCTCATCCGCCGTGCTGCAGGCCGCCGCCGTACTCGCCCCCCCGTTGCGTGAACTGCTGGGAACGCAGCCCGTCGAACTCATCGACGGTGCCATCTGTCTGGGCGTTGCCGCTGTCCCTGGCCTGCTTCTGCTGTGTGGGCGCCTCGCCGGTCCGCGAGGACCTGATCGAAGGAGAGTGCACGATGCTGGGATCTTCACAGGCTCCGATCCTCGTGGGAGTCGACGGTTCGGAGTTCTCCGATAACGCCATACGGTGGGCCGCGCGGGAAGCGGTGCTACGCGACCGGCCGCTACGCGTGGTGCATGCGTTCGTCTGGCCGATGCTTAACGTGCCGCTTGGCCCACCTCCCGGCGCACCGACGGGTGCCGGTCTGCGCGCTACCGCCGACCGGCTCGTCACCGAGGCCGCGGCCCTGGCACGTGAGGAGGCGCCGTCGATCCAGGTTGAGACCGACGTGGTCAGTGGTGCTGCTGCAGCAGTACTGATCGGGGCGGCTCAGGACGCGGTGCTGCTGGTGGTCGGGTGTCGTGGGATGGGTGGCCTCAGCGGACTGCTGGTGGGCTCGGTCGGTGTACAGACCGCCACGTACGCACCCTGCCCGGTGGCCGTCGTGCGCGGGCCTCGGCCGTCCTCCACCCGACCCAGGCCGGTGGTGGTCGGAGTGGACGGCTCACCCGCCTCGACCGCGGCGGTCGGTGTCGCGTTCGAAGAGGCCGATCTCCGACACCGTGACCTGGCTGTGTTGCATGCCTGGACCAACCCGATTCCCGCCGAACCCGGAGACATGCTGCCACCTGTGTACGACGTCGACTCCGTCGCGGCCGAGGAAGGAGTGGTACTGGCCGAATCGATCGCCGGCTGGCGCGACAAGTTTCCCGACGTCCGCGTCGACGAACGGGTGGTACACCAAAGGCCCCGGCATGCTCTGGTGGCTGCCTCCAACGAGGCGGAGCTGCTGATCGTGGGTGCCCGCGGACGCGGCGGATTCCGGGGCCTGCTGCTCGGCTCGGTCAGCCAGCACGTGATGCACCACGCCGAGTGCCCTGTCATGATCGCCCGGCATGCCGCTGCGATTGGGCACGCCGCGTAACCTCTGACGGCCTGAGGTCCTGGGCAACAGAGGGCTTTGGGCTCTGCACAGACCAGCAGACCGGGGAACAGCCTCTAACACAGAGGGGGAACCATGCCGAGCAGCGAACCTGCCATCAGTGTTGGTATCGACGGTTCACCGGCCAGTGACGCCGCCCTGGACTGGGCCATCGACGAGGCGATCATGCGTCGCCGCCCGGTGCGGCTGGTACACGTCCTGGACTGGCCGACGCAGACCGGCAGCACCCTGTCGCAGGCAGCGGAGCGCGTCGTTTCCGACCTTCGGGCCGAAGCGGACCAGATACTGCACGAGCGACATGAGTTCGCACGGTCCATGGCATCCGATGTGCCAGTGACGACCCATATGGCCGGGGGAAACGCCCCGCAACGGTTGATCGAGGAGTCACTGCAGGCGGAACTGCTCGTCTTGGGACAGCGCGGCCTGGGCGGCTTCACCGGGCTGCTGCTGGGCTCGGTCAGCACTCAGGTCAGCGCCCACGCGCAATGTCCGGTCCTGGTCGTCCCTCCTGGAATGCTCGCCACCGCAGGAATGACCGACAAGGTCGTGGTGGGCGATGACGGGTCTGCCGGATCGCACCTTGCGGTCGAAGTCGCCTTCGAGGAAGCCGCCCGCCGCGCCGTACCCCTGATCGTTGTACTGGCCTGGGGAAACGGCCTACCGACTACGACCGAACGGCCACCCCGCGATGACATGGCGGAACTTGCCGAGTCTCTTTCACCGTGGCGCGACAAGTACCCCGAGGTGATGGTGGAGGAGCGCCTGATGCACGCGGCGCCGGCGCCGACGCTGCTGAACCTGGTCAACTCACGAAGCCTGCTCGTGGTCGGCTCGCACGGCCGGGGCGGCTTTCGTGGCATGTTGCTGGGGTCGGTCAGCCAGGCCATGCTGCACCATGCGCCGTGCCCGGTCCTCATCGCGCGGCAGCACGCAGCCGCCCACAGCGACGACAGTGACCGGACATGAATCCCACCCGCCGTCGGGGGCCGGCAGAAGAGACACCGCCGTCACCGGACTCTCAGAGTTCTCGTCGCGCGGTATCAGGCCATGTACCGGCTGCGGCCCTGGCCGGAGCATTGGACGCTGCGATCTGTGCGCCGTCGTTGCACAACAGCCAGCCCTGGCACTTCGTCGTCGGTGACGGCGTGATCCAGGTGCGGCTGGAGCCACGCCGGGCGCTACCGGTCGCAGACCCGGAGGGTAATGCGGCGCGTATCGCCTGCGGTGCGGCCGTCTACAACATCCGCCTCGCCATGGCGACGCAACTCGGCTACGACCCCGTCGTCCGGCTTGCCCCCGTCCGCGGTGACTGCCCCATGCTCGTGGCCACCGTGACTCCCGGCGCACAACGACCACCCACACCGCACGAACGCGGGCAATACGCCGTGATCGGCCGCCGGCACAGCAACCGCTACCCGTTTCACGACAGTGAGCCTGTCGGCCCTGCACAGCGGGCGGCACTGACCGACGCGGCCCGCGACCAGAGATGCTGGCTGCACATCGTCACCGATCCGGCCCAGGCAACGCGGCTGACAGAGCTGATCAACGAGGCGAGCCGGGCACTGGACGATGACATCGACTACCAGCGGGAGCTGCAGCAATGGATCCAACCACCGCCCGACGCGCACAGCGGCATCACACCATCGGCCGCCGGTACGAAGCCAGAGCCCGGCGACCGGCTACGCACCCGTGACTACGGTGGCCGTCCTCGCCGACCTGGCCGGGACTTCGAGCCGTCGCCCCTGCTCGCCATCCTCGGCGGCACCGACGACACACCCGTGGACCACGTCGCAGTCGGCCAAGCCCTACAAGCGGTTCTGCTCACCGCCACCCGTCACGGACTCGCGGTGTCGCTGTTCTCCCAGCCCTTCGAGGTTGACGCCGTACGCCGACAGGTCCGCGCTCTCACCGGCCGGCTCGGCAGTCCGTATCTGGTGCTTCGGATCGGCTACCCGCTTCGTCCTTCACCCAGTACCCCACGACTTCCAGTCGCGGAGGTCAGCGACGTGGCGGACTGACACACACCCGTTGTTCGATCCACCGGGAACAGAACATTTCGTTCCGTCAGCGACACAGCCGGCCCGCACTGAAACGTCACCGAACTGATGTGGGTGGGGCAGCGCCGCTGGGTACGTCCCGGAACTGGTGCTGTATGGGCGGACGGCTCATGCGGCGTGTCGAACCACGGCCACCGGGCACGTCGCGCGGTGCAACAGCGCGCGGCTTGTCGACCCCATCAGGAGCCCACGGAATCCACCGCGGCCACGGGAGCCGACCACCAGCAGTTGCGCGTCACTCGCGTTGGCCAGCAATACAGACACGGGTGAGCCGTGTGACACGACCTGTTGCACGGTCACATCGGAATACTTGCCACGCCAACCTGCCAGCGCCTCAGACAGCAGCCGTTCCTGCTCCGACTCGATCTCGTACAGGTCGTAGTAGAGCGCCACCCGATCATGCGGGATGTCGGAACCCGGTGCACGCCAGGCGTGGACGGCGATCAGGCCGGTGTTGAGCCATGACGCTTCCTCGAACGCGAACCCGATCGCTGCCCTGGCCGGCTCGGACTCGTCCACACCGACGACGACCGGCCCACCGGTTTCCGACAGCGGCGCATCGGGCACGATAACGACCGGGCTGGCCGCGTAGGCGCTGACCTGGGCGCTGACCGAACCAAGCACCATGCCGGAGAACTGCCCCAGGCCACGCTGGCCAAGCACAGTGAGACATGCGTGCTCGGACGCGGCGATCAGCACCTCAGCAGGCTTGCCCTCCATGAACTCGCCGCTGATCCGCAGCCCCGGATGCTCCTCGGTGATCTCGGTGATGATCTCGCCGAACACCTGGCGGGCCTCATCCTGGATATTGGGGGCGTCCGGGAGCACCGCCGACGGTTCCATCGTGTACGCGGTGATCGGCCAATGGAACACCGAGATCACTCGAAGTGGTGCATTTCTGGCCCGCGCGGCTCGCACCGCCCAGTCCAGGGCCAGACGGCTGGGAGGCGACCCGTCGATGCCGACCAGGACAGGTGGGTTGACGCTCATACTCACCACAGACTCCTTCTGCGCGAATCGCCACGACCGGTGGCTGGGCATGTCGCCCCCTCAGCACACCTGCCAGCCCGCGGTGCGGTACAGGGCCAGTAGGTCCGCCGAGACAGAGTCTTTGGGGCCAATTCACCGTCTGGGGCCATGCCGGTACATCAGTGACGAGCCGCCGGCCCCGAGAGACCCCGTGCCGGCGGGCCGCATGACCCTGTGCGCAGTGCGGCGCGGGACCGACGATGAGACGGAGGGGGTGGGCGAGTGTTTCGAGACCGGGGTCACGCCGGGAAGTTGCTTGTGCATCGCCTGGCGCACATCCGCCCCTCAGACGCAATCATCCTGGGCGTTGCGCGAGGCGGTGTGCCCGTGGCTTACGAGATCTCCTGCGCGCTGTCCGTTCCGTTGGATGTGATCGTCGTCCGTCGGCTGACCGTGCCACAGCACTCGAGTCTCACAGTGGGCGCGGTCACCGAGGATGGGATACGAACCCCGGATCACGGCCTGCCCTGGGTACGTCGCTGCGGACCCGCCGACACCGCCAGCGCCGAAACATGGGCACGGACCGAAGTGGCCCGCATGACGCAGCTGTACCGCGACCACCGCGAGGCGCCCCGCCTGGATGGTCGGACAGCCGTTGTCGTCGACGATGCGGTGATCAGTACCGCGACCGCTTGGGCGAGCTGCCGCTCCGCGCGGGCCCGCGGGGCGGAGCGAGTGGTGTTCGCCGCACCGATGATCGCACCGGACGCGGTTGCCTGCCTGGCACAGGTGTGCGACGAGGTCACGAACGTCGTTGCCCCACTCAGGGTGTCCAGCACCGACACCTGGTACGAGCACTGCCCGACGGTAACTGACGACGAGGTGCTGCTGCTCCTGCGGCGTCGGAGCGGTCTTCAGCGGGCCACGCGGCGACAATCACAGGATGCGGTAACCCACTGAGCGCGTCCAATGCGACGGCAGGCACCCATGGAGTGCACACACGAAGAGGCCCGCACCCCAGCCGGAAGGAGACGACACATGACGACCACGCAACCCGCTGTCTGCGCCGGGGTGGACGGATCGCCGGAGAGCACCATTGCGGTGGACTGGGCTGTGAATGAGGCGCGGCTCCGGAATCGCCCCCTGCGGCTGGTGCACGTCTTGGATGGGCTGGAACTGGCCGGCCGGCTCAAGCCCGACGTCGAGAAGTTCATCGTCGAACTGCGCGAAAAGGCGCAGCTCATGCTGCGCGGCCAGGTTGACCGGGCACGTTTGGCAGCCCCCGGCATCACCGTCCAGGAGAAGTTGGTGGAGGGGCGGGCGGCCCAGTGTCTGTCGGACGAGACGGACCGGGCGGAGCTCATGGTGCTGGGACAACGTGGTCTCGGCGGGTTCGGAGGCCTCCTGCTGGGTTCGATCAGCGCCCATGCGGGGAATACCAATCAGCCGGGACCGGTGGGGACCTGCGGGCTGGAACAGCCCCGCGTGCGCGGGGACGACCCGATGCCATATCACCCTACTGGCCGGTAGAAGGTGGTCCCCGCGCATGCGGGGCTGTTCCAGACGACACGATCTACCTGCCGAACATGGACTGGTGGTCCCCGCGCATGCCGGGCTGTTCCGACCAGCCGGCCATCCAGGGTGCGGCCCCACTGGTGGTCCCCGCGCATGCCGGGCTGTTCCTTCGTGGTCGCCGAACCCGTGCGGATGGGTCGGGTGGTCCCCGCGCATGCGGGGCTGTTCCGGTGTCCGGGAAGGCCACGTCGGCCTGGTAGAAGTGATCCCCGCGCCTGTGGCGCTGTTCCGTGACCTGGATGTTGATCCGGTAGTCCAGCTTAATCGTCCCCGCGCCTGCGGGGCTGTTCCCCGCGGCACTCGCACTGCCGTACCTGCCAGGAGTCCCGGACTCCGGGCCGACACTGACCGCGACCCGCATCGCGCTGCTGCTCGCAGCTCTCACAGGGCTGGTATCACCCGACAGCAGCACCCGGGATCTGATCCTGTCGGCCTGGAAGGATGTGACCCACCGAAACTGACCACAGACAGAACACCGGGTGTACCGATGTCCGCGCCAATACCTGATCCCCCACATCGGCCATGCACTCGTCCAGATCGGAGACACTCTGGTCCAGGTACGCACTTGGCTAGATCAGCAGGTTTCTTGTCCTCTCGGCAGACAAGCACTCGACTGGCTCCGATAGAAGGGCCTGTCGGCACGGACCGGTGGTCGCGTGGTGCTCCATCGGTGCTCGGATGTTTCGTACCCGACCAGCACGGTGAGAACTGTTCCAGTACGGCGGCGCATCGGCGAAAGTGCGGCCGCGTCGACATGGGGACGACACCACGTGGACCAGCAGAAACGAAAGGGCCTCTGCCTGGACGGGAGGCCGACAGAAGAGTACGCTTTATGAGAGTTACTTACTTTCTGTCCGTTTCGTACGGATCAGAAGGTTGGGGGTTCGAATCCCTCCGGGCGCACTCGACGTTCTCCCAGGTCAGGGCAGGTTTTAACGCCCTGGCCTTCTTGTGTTGCTCATGGTCGATCCCTACGCTGGTCTCTAGAGGTGTAGGGATGAGCGGGCCGTTCAGGGATGATGGCCGGCGCCGGGCACGTCGTGGTGAGGGCAGCCGGCGACGGCTTGCCCCTGGCGTGTGGGAAGTCCGAGTGGTCGTCGGCGTCTATGCCGCGAGCGGGCGCAGCCGGCAACGGTCGTTCACGGTTCATGGCGATGAGGCGTTCGTCGCCCGCCGCCAGCGGGAGCTGGTGGCCACCTACGGGGTTCGGCGGGTGGTTCCTCCAGGTGGCGGTGAGCGGTTGACGGTTGCGGCCGTGCTTGATCGTTACGTGAGCTGCCCGCACCGGTGGAGTCCTCACACGTTGCGGTCGCATGAGTCTGTGGCGCGGGCCTTGATGGCTGACCGGTTGGGGCGCCGGATGGTCGGTGATCTCACCGTCACGGTGATGGAGGCGGCGTTTGCCCGTTGGGCTGCGGCTGGGGAGAGCGTGTCGGTGATCTCCGGGCGGTTCCGGGTGCTGCACGCGGCGATCTCGTGGGCGATGTGTGAGCGGCTGTTGCTCGCCGATCCGCTGGTGGGGATGCGGGCACCGCAGCGCCCGTATCCGCGCAAGCACCTGCGCGCAGAGACTGGGCGCCAGTTGATCGCCACGGCAGAGCGGATTCGGGACAAGGCGCGCTCACGCCTGGCGGAGCGGCCCGATGCCAAAGGACGACAGCTGGCGTTGTTCCGTGCCGAGCAGGACGTGCTGCTGGTGCGGCTGGCAGCAGATTCCGGCGCCCGCAGGGGAGAACTGGCGGCGCTGCGGGTGGACGATCTGGACGGGCGTGTCTTGTCGATCGAGCGCGCGGCCCGCCCGGAGATCGGCCCGACCAAGACGCTGCAGAACCGGCGGCTGACGTTGGGCGTGACCGTGACCCGATGCTGGGTTGAGCACGTCGCGGCCTGGCGTGGCCATCCGTTGGCCGGTCCACGGCCCGGCCCGTGGCTGTTCGCCGCGACACCAGCACGGGAGCGGCCGGTTCAGCCGGGCGGACTGTCCCAACGATTCGTCACACTGCGCGCGGCGGCGGGCGCGCCGGAGGCCACGCTCCACCGGTTCCGACACACGACAGCCACACACCTGGTCAGCCACGGCAAGATCCTCAAGGCCACGAACCGGCTGGGGCACAGGGATCCGTCGACAACACTGCGCACCTACGCTGACGCTCTGCCGCTAGATGATCAGGACGCCGCCGACGAACTGGATGCCCTGTACAACCCCGCCGGTCACGGGACCACGAGCGACAACCGGGCATGACCTTCTTGCCGACTGGGGGTCACACAACACCCTCCGCCTCCAGTTTTCAAGCCTCACTCCTGTTCGAGGATGACAAACGTTCGACGAATCCACCAAGGCTGCCGCTTAGACCGTCAATCTTTGCTCAGCATCCGCAATGATCTGATTCAACTTTTCAATCTTCTTACCAATAGCCCCCTCTTTGTACACGGAATTCAAAACCCTTACCGTGCGCTTCAATGAGAGAAGTGAATCCGCTTCCCATTGTACTTTCTCAGCGTACAAGCCACGCCTTTCGTCAGGTGACTCGCGTAGCGTAGCAGTCCAGACTCCAAGCGATTCGCCGATGCTGCAA
>JBAUUM010000329.1:0-2281 GCA_049582705.1 Actinocatenispora sp. | reverse complement strand
TTCTCCGCGTCGATCTCCCGGATCGCGGTCATCTTCGCCAGGGACAGCACGATGCCGCCCTCGACCGCGGCGGCGCCGCCGGACAGCCCGGTGCCGGCACCGCGCGGCACCACCGGGACCCGGTGCTCCGTGGCCCAGCGCAGAGTCTCCACGACATCCCCGGTACCGGCGGCGAGCACCACCCCGAGCGGCTGGCCGGCCTCGGCGAGATCGGCGTTGTCGTACCGGTAAGCCTGCATGACGTCGGGGTCGGTGGCCAGCACGGTGCTGGGCAGACGGGCACGCAACCCGTCGAGCGCGGTGATGTCGACGCTCACTCGTCGGACTCCGCGGGGCGCGGCGCGGTGAAGGAACGCTCGCCGTGCACGGCCAGCTCGGCGAGCACCGCCTTGGGGTCCCCGGCCTCGATCAGATCCAACAGGACCCGATGCCGGTCGACGTGCTCGGTCAGGCTCTCGTAGAAGTGTTCCCGGGTGCGCAGGTTCATCGCCATGCACAGCAGGAGCTGGCGGTGCAGCGAGCCGTAGAGCCGGTCCAGCCGGCCGTGGCCGGGCAGGGCCACGATCGTGGCGTGGAACGCGTATCCCTTGCTGACCAGGTTGGCGCGGTCGTCGGCCCGGGCGCAGGCCTCCATGTCGACCAGCGCGCGCCGACAGTCGGCGAGGCGTTCCGGCACGGAGACCGGGACCCCGATCTCGACGGCCAGCCGCTCCAGCGCGGAACGGAGACTGAGGATCTCGTACACGTCGCGGTCGGACAGCCGGGTGACGGTCACTCCGCGGCGTGGCGCCGAGTTGACCAGTCCTTCCTGCTCGAGCAGCCGCATGGCCTCCCGCAGCGGCGGTCGGCTGATGCCCAGTTGGGCGGTCAACCGTTCCTCGATCAGCCGGTCACCCGGCTGCAGCTCACCGGAGAGGATCATGCGACGGATCTCGTCGCTGGCCAGCTCCACGAGACTGCGGGGGGTCAGCCGACCGGCCGGCGGGGCGTCGACCGGTAGTTGCGGGGTCTCCACGGTCCTCCCTTCCTGCGCGGTTGCGCGCCGCGCTCCAGTCTGACCTGCGAGGAGGAATTTCTCCGCCCTGTCTTGTCCCAGCGCTTCGTCTGTTGTAGACAATAGACTAACACGCCGAATTCCGGGGATATGAACCTCTCGCCTGAAATGTTCCGTTCGGCGTGCCCCGATCACAACCGGCGGCCAGCGGTCGCCGAAGGAGGACACGTGGACACCGCCGCGGTAACCGAGTTGTACGAAGGACTGCGGGTCGCCGACGTCCGGGACGGCATGGACTGGGCCGGACTGCACGCCAAGGGCACCGTCTCCCCCGATATCGCCCCGCTGTTCGAGGGCGCGCGGATGTACGGCCGCGCACACACCGTGCGGCACCGGTTGTCGGAGAAGGCGGTACCACCGGTGACCGGTGACGAGTACACCGAATGGGCCTACAAGTACTGGTACGGCGAGCTCTACTCGCACCGGCACGTCTCCGCGAACCTGGTCGCCGGCGAGGTCGTGGTCGTCGAATCGCCGCCCGGGGTGGCCGTCGGCGAACTCGGCTCCAACAACACCCTGGCCTGGTACGCCGACGGCGCCGCCGGCATCGTGACCTCCGGCGGTGTCCGGGACCGGGACGAATGCGTGCTACAGAAGGTGCCGATGTTCTGCCGCACCCGTGCGCAGAGCATGGTGCAGGGCCGCGTCGAGTTCGACACCACGCAGGTGCCGGTCAACATCGGCGGCGTACTGGTACGGCCCGGCGACGTCGTCGTCGCCGACGGTGACGGGGTGATCGTCGTGCCGGTCGAGCATGCCGAGACCGTGGCCAAGTACGCGCGGCAGGAACTGGAGAACGACAAGGTCGGCCGCCGCAAGATCTACGAGCGGTTGGGCTGGGAGCTCGACGACACCGTGCGCTGACCCGATCCGTACCGCCGACCGCACCGGGAGCCGCCATGCCCGACCACCGGGACACCGCCGGACGCGCGACTGTGCCGCGGTTGCACGACGAGCACACCGCCCCGCACGACCGACCGGCCTACGAGCGCAGCGCGCCCGTCGGCTTCGCCGGCCTGGGCAACCTCGGCCTGCCGATGGTCGCGGCACTGGTGCGCGACGGCTGGTCGGTGACCGTGCACGACACCGCCGCCGAACGGGTACGCGCCGCGGCGGCGGAGGGTGCCCGGCCCGCCAGGTCGGGCCGGGACCTCGGCTCCTGCCGGATCGTCGCGCTCGCGGTGCCGGACGACGAGGCCGTCGAGCAGGTGCTGGTCACCGACGGCC
>JBAUUM010000328.1:0-7039 GCA_049582705.1 Actinocatenispora sp. | reverse complement strand
GACGCGGCCGCGACGCCCGGCCACGCGCCCTGGTCGCGACGCCCCGTCCGGGAGCCCCGGTCGGTCGCGGAGGTATTGCCGCCCAGGGTGGTGAGAAGGAGAGGCTCGTGCCGTCGGCGGGATGTCGGGGGAGCGGCGTGCGCAATTGTCCATAGTGGACCATGGTCGGGAGCGGTTGGCGATCCGTCGTCGTGTCGCGGCGGGAAGTACGGTGTGGCGTGGCTAGAGTCGCGGTATGGGTGTGGAGATCGAGATCGTCCGCGAGGCCACCGAGGAGGTCGTCGCGGCATTCGGGCGGCTGCTGCCGCAGTTGTCCAGTTCGGCGGAACCGCTGGACCGCGACTCCCTGCACCGGCTCGTCACGTGGGACGGCAACCACGTCCTGGTCGCCCGGTGGAACGGAGCGATCGTCGGCACGCTCACCCTGGTCCTGTTCCCGATCCCCACCGGCCTGCGGGCCTGGATCGAGGATGTGGTCGTGGACGACGCCGCCCGCGGCGGCGGCGTGGGTGCCGCGCTGACGACGGAGGCCGTCCGGCTCGCGCGGGAGGCCGGGGCGCGTACCGTCGACCTGACCTCCCGACCGACGCGCGGGGCGGCGAACCGGCTCTACGAACGCCTCGGCTTCCAGCACCGCGACTCGCGGCTCTACCGACTGACCGACGGCTGACCCGGTGGGGAGCGCCACGCCTTCCCGAGGCTGGTGGGGCGCCGTCCCGGGCCGGGAGGAAAATGCGCGCATGACTGTGGTACGCCCGGCTGAGCTGTCCGGCCTCCCGGACCGTTACGGTGATCTCTTCGACCGAGCGATGACGGTGTTCCAGGCGGACACCCGGATCCGCGCCGTCTGGCTGCACGGTGCCTGCGGGCGCGGCGCGGCCGACGCGGGCTCCGACCTGGACCTGTCGGTGGCGGTACGCGACGCCGACCACGAGCAGTTCGCCGCGCAGTGGCGCGACTGGCTCGCCGACATCACGCCGACCGTGGTGGCGCGGCCGACCGGCGACCGCGGCTTCTCTTGCCTCACCCCGACCTGCGAGCGCCTCGACGTGGTGGTCTCGCCCGTCGGCGAACTGCCCACGACCGGATGGACACTGCGCCGGCGGGTCGTGCTGTTCGACCGCGATGGTCTGGACGCGCGGATCCCCGCGCCGGACGATCCGCCACCGGACCCAGACCGGATCGCCTGGATCATCGAGGAGGTCCTGCGGCAGCAGGCCAACTTCCCGACCGTCCGGGCGCGGCAGGACTGGCTGCTCGGTCAGGTCGCCGTGCAGCAGATCCACCTGCACCTGTACGAGCTGTACGCCGAGGCGAACAGGCCGATGCCGGGCATGGGGCCGAAGCAGTGGAGCGCCAAGCTGACTCCGGCGCAGCGGGCCGTACTCTCCGCCCTGCCGGTGCCGAGTGCGGATGCCCGGTCGGTGTACCAGGCCCGGGACGAGGCGATCGTGGTGTTCGTCCGGGAGGCGAAGGCGGTCGCCGCCGCCAACGGCGTCGAGTGGCCGGTCGCGTTGGAGACCGCGGTACGCGACTACCTGGCGTCCGAGGGGCTGTCCGTCGGGCCGACCCGCGCGCTGCGGGTACTGCGCTAGCGGCGCACCGTGGCCGCGTGCCGAGGGCACCGCCCGGGTCGGGGTTGCTGCGCCGGTCAGACCCGGTCGAGCGGTCGGTGTGGGCCGTCGGGGAGCACGACCCGGACCGGGTCGCCCGGCCGTACGACGCCGCCCTGTCGGACCACGCTCATGATGCCCGCCCGGCGCACGATGTTCCCCGCCTCGTCGCGGCCCACGACCTGCCGCAGCAGCCCATCCTGGAACGCGTCGATCTGCCTGCACGGGTTGCGGAGGCCGGTGACCTCCACGACGGCCCCGGCTCCGAGCCGTAGCACCGTACCGACGGGAAGGCCGAGCAGGTCGATACCCCGGGTGGTGACGTTCTCACCCAGTTCCCCGGGCCGGACGGCGAACCCCTGCTCGGCGACCTCCGCGAAGAGTTCCTCGGCGATCAGGTGGACCTGGCGAAGGTTCGGCCGGGTCGGATCCTGCGCCACCCGGGAGCGGTGCCGGACCGTCACCCCGGCGTGCACGTCGCCCTGCACGCCGAGGCCGGCCAGCAGCGTGATGCTGTCCCGGTTCGGTTTGCTGAACGAGTACTCCTCGTTGCGGCTCACCGCGGTCACCGTGCCATCCATCGCGAGATCCTCCGTCCTCGACCCGTCGGAACCAGGCAGCGTGATCCTCAGCGCTTGCGGAGCCGCAACGAGGTCCAGCTGGCGTCGCTGCTCCAGCCGCCGTCGACCGGCAGAGCGACGCCGTTGACGAAGCCGGAGCGTTCCGGGTCGGCCAGGAACGCGATCGCGCTGGCGATGTCCGCCGGTGCCGCGAAACGGCCCATCGGTACCTGGTTCTCGATGTCCGCGTCGGTGTAGCCGCCGGAGTCCTGGTCCGCGGCGTCCATCTCGGTCTTCACCCAGCCCGGGCAGACGGCGTTGACCCGCACCCCGCGCCCGCCCCACTCCGCAGCGAGGGTACGGGTCAGCCCGATCAGGCCGTGCTTGGACGCGTTGTACGCCGCCCGGTCGGACACCCCGCGCAGGCCGGCGATGGACGCCACATTCACCACCGAACCGGCGCCCGCGGTGAGCATCCGGGTGCCGAACGCCTGACACAACAGGAACGGCGCGGTCAGGTTGACCTCCAGGACCCGCCGCCACTGCTCCGGTGTGGTCCGCTCGGCCGGTACGAGCAGCGAGATGCCCGCGTTGTTCACGAGCACGTCGGCCCGCCCGTACCGCCCGTCGACGCGGTCGGCCAGCGCTTGGACCGAGTCCTCCTCGGACAGGTCCCCGGTCACGGCGACCGCCTCGCCGCCGTGCCGGAAGACGGCCCGCAGGGTCTCCTCCGGCTCCCGCAGGTCCGCCAGCGCCAGCGCGTAGCCCTCGATCGCCAGCCGTTCGGCCACCTGCCGCCCGATGCCCTGCGCCGCGCCGGTGACCACGGCGACCCTCGTGCCGCTCATGCCGGACCCCCGGTGCCGTGCTCGAACCGCATCAGGGCATCCGCTCGTACGCGGGGAGGGTCAGGAAGTCGACGAAGTCGTCGGCGAGCGCGACCTCGGTGAACAGTTCGCAGGCGGCGTCGAACGCCTCGGGGTCGTACTTGTCGCCCAGGCCGATCCGCAGCTTGTCCAGTTCCTCGGCCACCACCTGTTCGACCAGCGCCCGGGTGACCTTCTCGCCGCCGGCGAGGGTCACGTCGTTGTGCAGCCACTGCCAGATCTGGGACCGGGAGATCTCCGCGGTCGCGGCGTCCTCCATCAGGTTGAAGATGCCGACCGCGCCGGAGCCCTTCAGCCACGAGGCCAGGTACTGCAGGCCCACGCTGACCCCGTTGCGGACGCCGTCGAGCGTCGCCTCGCCCGGGGTGGCGGAGATGTTGAGCAGTTCGGCGCCGGTGACCCGGACCTCGTCGCGGGTGCGGTCCAGCTGGTTGGGACGGTCACCCAGCACGCCGTCGAAGATCTCCCGGCAGACCGGGACCAGGTCGGGATGGGCGACCCAGGAGCCGTCGAACCCGTCGCCGGCCTCCCGCTCCTTGTCCTGCTTGACCTTCGCCAGCGCGGTCGCGTTGACCTCGGCGTCGCGCCGGCTCGGGATGAACGCCGCCATCCCGCCGATCGCGTGCGCGCCACGCTTGTGGCAGGTGCTGACCAGCAGTTCGGTGTAGGCGCGCATGAACGGGGCCGTCATCGTCACCGAGTTGCGGTCCGGCAGCAGGAAGTCCGCGCCGCGGCTGCGGAACTTCTTGATGATGCTGAACAGGTAGTCCCAGCGGCCGGCGTTCAGCCCGGCGGAGTGCTCCCGGAGCTCGTACAGGATCTCCTCCATGCAGAACGCGGCGGGGATCGTCTCGATCAGCACGGTGGCGCGGATCGTGCTGCGGGACAGGCCCAGCCGGTCCTCCGCGTGGCTGAAAACGTCGTTCCACAGCCGTGCCTCCAGATGGCTCTCCATCTTGGGCAGGTAGTAGTAGACGCCCTGGCCGCGCCGGCGCTGCCGCTCGGCGCCGCGCACCAGGTAGAGGGTGAAGTCGAACAGGCTCCCGGACACCGGTTCGCCGTCGACCAGGACGTGCTTCTCCGGCAGGTGCCAGCCGCGCGGGCGGACCACGATCGTGGCGAGCTGGTCGCCCAGCTGGTAACGCTTGCCCTCCGGGCTGGTGAAGTCGATCGAGCCGTCCAGCGCGTCGCCCAGGTTGAGCTGGCCGCTGACCATGTTGTCCCACAGCGGGGTGTTGGCGTCCTCGAAGTCGGCGAGCCACACCTTGGCGCCGGAGTTGAGCGCGTTGATGGTCATCTTCGCGTCGGTGGGGCCGGTGATCTCGACCCGCCGGTCCTCCAGACCGGGCGCGGGGGGCGCGACCGTCCAGTCGCCGTCGCGGACCGTCGCGGTGTCGGTGGAGAAGTCGAGCATCTCGCCGGCGTGCAGGCGCTTCTGCTGCTCGGCGCGGGCGGCGAGCAGTTCGATTCGCCGCGGGTTGAACCGACGGTGCAGGTCGGCCAGCAGGTCCAGGGCCTCGGCGGTCAACACCTCGTCGTACCTGTCACGGACCGGACCGGTGATGGTCATGCCGTCGGGCGTGCGCATGGCTCCCCCTGATTCCGTATTATGGAATAAGATTTCTTGATGTGAAATAGTGAAACTCACCGTACCCGCACCGCCAACGATGCGGCAAGCGAAGGAGAAAACGATGGCCGACGCCGGCACAGCCCCCGGAGGGGCGCAGTCCGTCGACCGGGCACTCCTGCTCCTCGGTGTGCTGGGAGACGCCGAGCGTCCCCTCACCCTCTCCGAACTCGCCGCCGGCGGTGGCCTCAGCGCCCCCACCGCGCACCGGCTCGTCCGCAGCCTCGTGCGCTACGGCTACGTACGGCAGGAGGCGTCCCGCCGCTACACGCTCGGGCCACGCCTGGTGTACCTGGGTGAGCGCGCCGGCCGCCTGCTCGGCGGATGGGCCGAGCCGTACCTCGCCGAGCTGCGCGACGCCACCGGCGAGACCACCAACCTGGCCGTACTCGACGGTGACGAGATCGTCTACGTGACGCAGGCGGTCAGCCGACACCAGATGCGCATGTTCACCGAGCCCGGCCGCCGCGTGCCGCCGCACGGCACCGCGGTCGGCAAGGCACTGCTCGCCGACCTGCCCGACGCCGCGGTACGCGCGATGCTCGGCCGCACCGGCATGCCCGCCCGGACCGACGCCACCATCACCGATCCGGACCGGCTCCTGGAACACCTGCGCGAGGTCCGGATCCGTGGCTACGCCATGGATGACGGAGAGCAGGAGGCCGGGGTCCGCTGCCTGGGCGCGGCCATCCCCGACGCGCCCAGTCCGATGGCGGTGTCGGTGTCCGGTCCCGCGAGCCGGATCACCGACAGCGCAACGGGTCGATTCGTGCCGGAACTCCGTCGTATCGCGCGCGCCATGAGTCAGGCGCTCTCTTCGCCAGCTCAACGGCACGGCGCGGCCGACCCGGCGGATTCCCGCTGACGGACGAGGAATTCACACCTATTCGGCGAGCCGATCGCCAGCCGTACGCACCGAGTGGTAATGCGAATATCGCCAAATTGTCGTCCGGCGCACGGCACAAGGTGCACAGTGGACACATGAGCAACAGCGGTGAGTCGCGTTTCTGTCGGCACCTGCGGTGCCGGCAGGGCGTGCCGGGGGCGTCTCGACGCCGACCGGGATGCCGCGCGCTGACTGCTGATGCTCCCCATGACCCCGGAGGCCGCCCGGCACGATGCTGAGCAGGTCCCGTGAGCGCGGCCGGGGAGTGACAGCACCCAGGACGCCCGCGAGAAGTGCCGCCGGCCAACCGAAAGCCATCCGGCCGGTACAGGGACAGGCGGGCAGTCAACGTCACGAACGCAAACCGTACGGACATCGGGCACCCCAGCAGCGCGACAACTCAACAGTCACCGGAAGCCGTAGCAACTCGTCACGGATCTTCGGGCATCGGCAGCAGCACACCACATCGCCGATGACGTCCCGAAATTCCGACAAGGGGGAGCGGAGACATGGCGACAACTCAGAAGAGCGCCGCGAAACCGAAACGTACGGCCCGCACTCGGACCGGGGCCAAGCGCAGCGCCGGCACCGCAAGGACATCGGCGGCCACCGCCGGTACCCGCAAGGCGACCACCGCCCGCGCGAAGAAGGCCGGCACCGCGCGCAAGACCACGGCGCGTAAGACGGCGGCGAAGCGGGCACCGGCCGGTCGCAAGACCACGACGGCGCGCGCCACGGCCGCCCGTAAGACGGCGCGGAAGACCGCGGCGCGTAAGACGACGGGGGCCCGTAAGGCAACGACGGCCCGCAAGACGACCGCGCGGAAGACCGCTGCCCGTAAGACGACGGGCGCGCGTAAGACGGCGGGCGCGCGTAAGACGGCGGCTCGTAAAGCGACGACCGCGCGGAAGACCGCGGCGCGTAAGACGACGGGGGCCCGCAAGACGACCGCCCGTAAGGCGACGACGGCGCGCAAGGCGACGACCGCCCGTAAGACCGCGGCCCGCAAGACGACAGGGGCGCGTAAGACGACTGCGCGTAAGGCGACGACGGCGCGGAAGACCGCTGCCCGTAAGACGACGGGCGCGCGGAAGACGGCGGCTCGTAAGGCAACGGGCGCGCGTAAGGCGACGACGGCGCGCAAGACCGCCGCCCGCAAGACGACGGGAGCCCGCAAGACGACCGCCCGCAAGGCGACGACCGCGCGCAAGGCGACGACCGCCCGGAAGACGGCACCGCGGAAGACCGCTGCCCGCAAGGCAACGGGGGCCCGCAAGACGACCGCGCGGAAGACGGCACCGCGGAAGACCGCGGCCCGTAAGGCAACGACCGCCCGCAAGGCCACCGCCCGCAAGACGGCGGCCCGGCGTACGTCGCCCCCCAGCCGGCGGGCGACCCGACGGACCACCGCGTCCCGGATGCCGTCCCGGTCCCTGTCGGGTCGGAAGGCGGCCGGCCGGCGGACC
>JBAUUM010000327.1:0-28159 GCA_049582705.1 Actinocatenispora sp. | reverse complement strand
CTGGGCGGCATAATCGCGCAATGGCTGGCGGTGCACGCGCCCGACCGGGTCCGCTCCTTGAGCGTGATGTCCAGCTCACCGATGGGTCACAATCCGAGTCCGGCACGGGCTCGGGCGCTGGCCGGAGAGCCGGCCGACCCGGCCGATCTGCCGCCCCCGTCACCGGCATTCGTCGCGCATCTGAAAGCCACGCTGCCGCCGGGCGTCGAGTCCGACGTGGTCTTGTTCCGGGTCTTCAACGGGCCAGTTCGTCCGTTCGACGAGCCGGCCGCCCGGACGATGCTCGAGCTGGCGCTGTCGCGGGCCGTCGACCCGGCGGCCGCGGCCAACCACGACCGGGCCGTGTGGGTGGACGACCCGAGCCTGTTCGCTCCGCTGTCGTCGATCGCCGCGCCGACCTCGGTCGTGCACGGCGATCAGGATCCGATCTATCCGATCGCTCACGGCGAGGCCGTAGCCGCGGCGATCCCGGGCGCAGTCCTCCACGTCGTACCCGGGATGGGTCACATCATGACGTCACCTGGTCTACCTGAGCAGATCGCCGACCTGATCCGGCTGTGACCGGGCAGCGAGACGGAGCCGGTCCGATGAACAGCCACGGCGGCTCGTCATCCCGCCATCGACACGCATCGGAGAACACAAGAAACGAACACTGGTGGGAGCTGCGGCAGCCGGAGCTGTTGCTCGCTATCTGACCTTCAGTAGTTGACTCTTCCCGGAAAGTCAGACATCGATTACCGTCGGGTGCAGATCCAACACATTCCGGGAGGACCCATGCCCCGACGGACGCTCCTGCCACATCCACGAACGTGTCCCACGATCCCCAGGACCCCGTGCCAGCGAGGAAACGAGCGGTGACGGCCGTGCCCGAGAACACGGCAGTACGGGCACGCGGGATCACGAAATCCTTCGGCGACGTGGTCGCGCTCGACGGCGTCGACCTGGACGTGGCGACCGGGCAGGTGCACGGCCTGGTCGGCCCGAACGGCGCGGGCAAGACGACGCTGCTCGGTCTGCTGCTGGGGCTGGCGGTTGCGGACAGCGGTCGTCTCGAGATCCTCGGTACGCCCGTCGGTCGGACACTCGCCGTACCCGAGGGTGTCGCGGGGTTCGTGGACGGGCCCGGACTCTATCCGTCGATCACGGCGCGGCAGAACCTTTCGGCGCTGGCCGCGTTGCGCGGGTACGACACCGGTCGCGCCACCGCCGTGGCCGAGGCCCTCGATCAGGTGGGGCTCACCGACGTCGCCGACGACCGGGTCCGCGGCTTCTCCCTCGGCATGCGGCAGCGGCTCGGGCTGGCCGCCGCGCTGCTCACCACACCGCGACTGCTCGTTCTCGACGAGCCGGCCAACGGTCTGGACCCGGCCGGCAAGCGCCACGTGCACCGCGTCATCACCGGGCTCGCCGCGACCGGAACCGCGGTTGTCATCTCCAGTCACCGGATGGACGACCTCGCGGAACTGTGCTCCGAGGTCACCATCCTGACCACCGGACGGGTCGCCTTCTCCGGCTCGGTGAGCAAGCTCGCCGCGGAGAGCGGCGAGCTCGACTACCGGCTGCTCACCTCCGACCCGACCGCCGCCCGGCGCGTGGCGCTGGGCACGCCGGGGCTTCGTCTGGTGTCCGGCCGCGACCGCGTCGACTGGCCGGGCAGTGACGTACTCGTCGTGCACGGGCCGGTGCCGGCTCTCGACGAGTTGGTCGTCCGGCTGGTCGGGGCGGGCGTGGCGGTCCGTGAGCTGGCGCCCGTGGTGGGACCGATCGAGGCCGCGTTCCTGGCGCTGACCGGGGCGGACGGCGTCACCGGGCGGACCGACGAGGAGCTGCTGCCGTGACCGCGACGCTCGCACCACCCCAGGCCCCGCCGGCGCGCGTGCTGCGCGGCTACCGGTTCGAACTGGTCAAGCTGCTCTCCCAGTGGCGGATCCGCCTGCTGCTGGTGGCCTGTTGGCTCGCACCGGCGGCCTTCGTCGCCGCGGTCAGTCAGCAGAGCACGCTGCCCACCGACACGGTCTTCGGCCGATGGATGAACGCCACCGGCTGGGCAGGCTCCCTGGTCGTCCTCGGCTTCGCCTGCACCTGGGTGCTCCCGTTGCTGACGGCGCTCGTCGCCGGAGACGTGTTCGCCGCGGAGGACCGGCTCGGGACCTGGCGCCACCTGCTGGTCGCGGTCCGCTCGCCGAGGCGGATCTTCGTGGCGAAGACGCTCGCCAGCCTCACCGTGCTGCTGTTTCTCGTGATGGGCCTGGCCGGGTCGGCCACCGCCGGAGGACTGGTCGCGGTGGGCAACCGACCCCTCGCCGGCCTCGACGGCCACCTGCTGCCTCCCGCCGACGCGGCCGTCACCGTGCTGCTGGCCTGGCTGTGCGTGCTGGCGCCGACCCTGGCGTTCGCCGCGGTCGGTCTCCTCGGTTCGGTGGCCCTGGGCCGCTCTCCGACGGGCCTGCTGGTACCCGCACTTCTCGCCCTCGCGTTGCAGCTCGCGCAGATGCTTCCGCTGCCGACGGTTGTGCGGCTGGCCCTGCCGAGTAACGGCTTTCTCGCCTGGCGCGGCCTGTTCACCGCCCCGGCACAGCTGGGAGCCATGCTCATCGGCATCGCGGTGAGCCTGGCGTGGGCGGTCGTCGCGACCGCGCTGGCGTACCGGCTGTTCCTGCGCCGCGACTTCACCGACCTGGCGTACGAGGGGTCGGGCCGCCGCGCCCTGTTGACGGGCCTGCTGCCGCTGACTGGACTGGTCGTGGTCACGCTGGTGGTGGTCGCCGTCGCGATCCCGGCCACGGGTACCGGGATCCAGCGGGCAAAGCTGCAGGACTCGCTCGCCACGGCGTACGCCCATCTGTACCGGCTGCAGGCCCGGGATCTGCACCGGCCCGACGTCGCCGAGGCGCAGCTACGGGCCACCGCGTCCTGCGACAAGGGCGGCCTCCGGGTACTCGACGAGGGGCCGGGCAACGACTGGCGGTGCGTCGTGTCCTGGCACCTTCCCGACGTCGACGCCGTGGGCTACGCCATCTACCAGCTCGACGTCACCGCCGACGGGCGGTACGTCGCGGACGGCGACGGGCCGAAGGAGGTGAACGGCTATTTCCAGGTGCGGACCCCGAACGGCGACGCACCGAACCCCCTCTGGCAGTTCGACGGGAACGTCGACCTGCTCCCCAGCGCCCCCAAGGGATGAAGCATGCACGTCACGCGCAATCGCCGACGCGTCGCGAGGGTTCCCCGGCTCTTCGACCGACGCACAGCCAGCCGGATCCGCCTCCTCACGGCTGCCGCCGCCTCCCTCACTCTCGTCCTCGCCAGCGGCGCCTCCGCCTCGACCGAGCCGTTCGGCAGCCACCGCGTCGGTGAGTACACCGATCAGGGTCTGCTCCTGCCCAGCGACCAGGCCATCGAGCCGATCGGTGCCCGTCTGCTGGTCGACAACGGCAAGCTCCTGTCCTCCACGATCAGCCCGGACGGTCGCCACCTCGCGGCGCTCACCAACGACCGGGCGATCGCACTGACCATCGTCGATCTCGACACCTACACGGTGCTGCAGCAGGCCGGCACGGACCCGGGCGCCGACCTGCCCATCTCCGCCAACACCGTCGGGCAGGAGGGGCCGACCTACTCTCCCGACGGGACAACGCTGTGGATGCCACAGACCAACGGCTTCGACCGCTTCCCGGTGAACGCCGACGGCACCCTTGGCGCGCCGACCTTCGTCACGATTCCCAACGACGGCGAGAAGCACCCGTTGCCCGCCCAGGCCGTGTTCACCTCCGACGGCAGAACCCTCTACACCGCCGTCAACGGCGAGAACCGCGTCGTGGCCATGGACGCGGCGACCGGATCGATCCAACAGAGCTGGTCGGTCGGTAACGCCCCGCGTGACCTGGTCCTGCTCGGCGGCAAGCTGTACGTCAGCAACGAGGGCGGTCGCCCGGCCACCGCCGGCGACACCACGCTCAACTCCTACGGCACCCAGGTGCCCGCCGACCCCGTCACCGGCGCCACCACCACCGGCACGGTCAGCATCATCGACGTGACCGACCCGGCCGCCACGGTCGAAAGCCTCGACGTCGGCCTGCACCCCACCGCGATGTACGCCAGCCACGGCGCGCTGTTCGTCACCGACACCGGCAGCGACGACGTCTCCGTCATCGACACCGGCACCGACGAGGTCGTCCAGACCATCGCGACCCAGCCCTGGCCGAAGGCCCGGGTCGGCTACGAACCCGACGGGGTGACCCTGACCGACGACGGCCACCTCCTGGTCACCCTCGGCCGCGCGAACGCCCTCGCCGTCTACCGCTACACCGGTCCGCAGGAGCCGGTCAGCTACATCGGGCTCCTACCCACCGACTACTACCCCCAGGACGTGACGACCGTCGGTGGCAACGTCCTGGTCACCAACCTGCGTGGCATCGGCGAGCGCGGGCCGCAGCGCACCATCGACAAGGGGCCCGGCACCGTGCCCGCCACCGGGCACAACTCGCACGACTCGACCGGCACCCTGCAGCGGTTCGTCCTGCCGGACGACAGTGTGATCGCCAGGGCCACAGACCGGGTCTTCCACCAGAACGGCTGGGACGACCACTCGGTCGACAAGGGCACCGGCGACAGCGTGGCGCCCGCACCGGTCCCGATGCGGCTGGGTGAGCGGTCGGTCATCAAGCACGTCTTCCTGCTCGTCAAGGAGAACCGCTCCTACGACCAGCTCTACGGCGACGACGAACGCGGCAACGGCGACCCGACGCTGGCGCAGTTCGGGGAGAACGTGACGCCGAACCAGCACGCCCTCGCCCGGCAGTTCGGGCTCTACGACAACACCTACGACATCGGCACCAACTCGGCCGAGGGACACAACTGGCTGATGCAGGCCGACAACCCCGAATACACCGAGTCCGGCGCCGGCGAGTACCAACGCAGCTACGACACCGAGGACGACGCGTTGGGCCATCAACGCTCCGGCTTCCTGTGGACCGGTGTCCGGGCGGCCGGAAGGACCGTGCGGGACTTCGGCGAGTACAACCAGTTCGAGACCCGTCCCGACGGCACCACGTGGGGCGACTTCTACTGCGACGCCGAGAACATGGCCGAGACCGGTCAGGACACCGGCCTGCCGACGTTCACCTCCTCGCCGATCCCGTCGCTCAACGACATCACCGCGCACGACTACCCTAAGTTCGACACCGGCATCCCCGACCAGTACCGGTACGAGATGTGGAAACGCGACTTCGTCGCGAACGGGCCGGCCAGCCTCAACATGCTGTGGCTGCCCAGCGACCACACCGGCGGAGCGGGCAACCCGTACGCGGTCGCCCAGGTCGCCGACAACGACCTCGCGGTCGGCAAGGTCGTCGACACCATCTCGCACAGCCGGTGGTGGAAGGACACGGCGATCTTCGTCATCGAGGACGACACCCAGAACGGCGTCGACCACGTCGACGGCGCGCGCGGCCCGGTCCAGATCATCAGCCCGTGGGCACGACACCGCACCGTCGACAGTCACTACTACACGCAGATCACCGTGCTGCGCACCATCGAACAGATCCTGGGAATGCAGCCGATGAACCAGAAGGACAGCGCCGCAACCCCGATGCGTCGGGCGTTCACCTGGCTGCCCGACTTCAGGCCGTTCAACGCGGTACCCAACCGCATTCCGCTGTCCTACGGGCTGCCCGCCCCGCCGCCCTGCGGTGCGGACACCGTGGCACCGAAGTACGCGAAGCTCGCCCCGACCCAGGGTTCGGCGCCGGCGGTGCCCGCGGACATGCGCACGGTCGCCGAACTCTGGCGGGACTGGGAGAAGCAGCAGCATCTGACCGGGCCGAAGGCGCTGCCCGACCTCGCCAACCCCGAGCAGATGGACCACTTCACCTGGTACCAGGCGCACGGATGGACCGTGCCCTACCCGGGCGAGGACCAGGTCCTCGCCCCGCTGCAGGTGCCCGGCAGGTATCTGCCGTCCCCGGACTTCGACGGCTGACCTGCGCACGGCCCGTCCGAACGGCCCGCCGGCAGCTCCGGCGGGCCGTTCGACGAGACGGGCAGACACCCGTTGCGCCGCTATCGAAAGGACGGAGCCGTCTGGAGTACCAGCTCGGACAGCGGCCACCTGCCGCGGAGTCGGGCCAGTACCGTGCGGGCCAGGCGGCTGATGGCGGGAAGCTCGTCGATGTTCCGGGCCGCCGCGACCCGGTCCATGTGGTGGTGGAGGAATGCCTGCCGGGTTGGTGCGACGATGCCGTCGTCGGGAATCGGCGGCTGCTCCGTGAGCGCCGCGGGCAGAAACCACGCGGTACTGATGAGAGTCCAGGCGAGCGTCGCGGCGTCGAGCGCTGCGTCGAATGCGGGGGACGCGACGTAGGGCCTGGCCGGTGCGAGCCGTCGGCGGTACCGGGCGAGAGCCTGGTCGAGCACATCGGCGGGGATGGCCCAGGAGCACCAGCACGACGGGAAGGGCACCCGCAGATAGGCGGCATCCCAGGCCGGGTGCCGGTACTCGGCGAACTCGAAGTCGATCAGCCGCAGCCCTGCGGGCGTGAGGATGTTGTTGTCCGGGCAGGCGTCGGTTGGCGTCACCACCGCGTGGCCCTGCGATCCGAGGATGGCGACCAGCGTCTCGATCTCGGCATCGAGACCGGCAGGCACGTCGACCAGGTTCCCCAACGCCTCGGGGACGTTGCGCAGCTCGTCGACGGTGCTGCGCGGCTGCTGGCCGGCGAGCCGGGCGACCTCCGGGCCGAGCTGGGCGCCCAGGCCCCAGGTTTCGCGGTGCAGGTCGGCGATCGCGTCGACCCACTGGTGGAGATGGCGTTCGGCGTCAGCCGGGTCGGCGCCGAGCAGGGCGTCCGCCAGGGACCTTCCGCTTCCGAGGTCTTCGAGCACCGTGACGGGCGGTTCGGTCCCACTGGCCAGCAGCCGAGGCACGGGCGCGCCGGCCACCGGCGCCAGGATGCGCAGCGCCGCGACCTCGCGGGCCCAGCACACCGGCGGCTGTTCGCCGGCCTCGTACGCGCGGACGACGACGCTGCCGGTCCGGTCGCCGACCGCCCGCAGCACGAGCGATCGGTCGCCGCCGCGCAACCGGGTGACCAGGCGTAACTGGTCGCGCTCGCCGGTAACCGTTTCGAGCGCGTGGCTGGCGGCCGCCAGCGCGTCGGCGATGTCGATGGACACGCCGGCAGTATGTCCCTCGCCTGCGCCGACCGCGAACCGCTTTCAGCGGCCGGGCTCAGGTTGTGCCCTCCTTGTCGCGGGCTCAGTCCTGTGGCGTCGAGCACTGCGGTCGGACACCCGACAGGGGATGCGCAGTTCCGGTCCTAGCATGAATCCGCCCAACCGGTGGACATGCCGTGAGATAGCCGCAAACGTGACCGTCCGGCCTGGGCAGATCGACGGAATGATCGACGTACGACACGGGGAGAGCACATGAAGAAGACCATGCGAAGACTTGCAGTCGGTGGGGCCGCCGCCGCGGCGGCGGTGGGCCTCGCGGCCGTGATCGCTCCGTCTCCGGCCCTGGCCTACTCCGCCAGCGCGCTGTGCGGCAGCGGCTACTACAACATCGACTCGCACCCGCTCACCCACAACGGCAGCACCGTCGCCGTCATCTACCTGTCCTACAACGGGTCGACGGACTGTGTGGTGACCCTGAAGAACCAGCTCGTCGGCGAGGGCACCATCACCGGGGCGTGGGTGCAGCCGGAGGGTTCCAACCGGACGTCCGACGAGTCGTACTACGACGACTATGCGGGCCCGGTGCGCCGCTCCGCCTCCGACACCTGCATCAAGTGGGGCGGCGACGCCACGTACCACGTCAGCGGCGACACGTACGACCTGGCGACCTGGACCAGCGACTGGACGCACTGCCACTAGCGGCGAGCCCGGCGGGCCCCGGCCGTCCATCGGCCGAGGCCCGTCTTACCCGGCACGTGTGACGTCAGTTCGTGCCGTGGGCGAAGAACGTGAAGTGGCGTGGGCCCCACCCGTCCAGGTACTCGTTGTCGCCGACCGGCACCGCACCCAGGTGCGGGTACCGGTACTGGACGTTCGAACCGTCGATACTGGCCGAGTACCAGCCCTGAACGGTCACCATGAGCAGGGTCTTCTTGTCGGGCGACACGTACACGTCCTGCAGGCCCTCGGGGTTGGCGGGCTTCGAGTGGGCCGGCAGGGCGCCGACGAGCTTGGTGAGCGTCGCAGACTGGCCGTCGGCGCTGCGGCGCAGGATGGCCACCGTGCCCCGCGCCGGCGTGTACCCGTCCTTGGCGGCGGAGTACAGGTCCGCCATGCACAGCAGCGAGTCGGCGTCGAGCGGCTGGTTGCAGCTGTAGTAGCCGGCGGACCTGCCCGACGTGGTGCTGCCGCTGACGCCGCCGTACGCCAGTTCGTCGGTCGACCCGTACAGAGACGCGTGCACCTGGTGCCCGTCGAACGTGGGCAGTCCCTCCACCGGCAGTTCTTCACCGTCGTCCGGGACGGGGCGTCCGGCCGAGTCCCATTCGTCCGTGCCGTCGGTGGTGCGGACCGGTGCGCTCGACAGGTGCGACAGGTCCAGTACGTAGCCGCCGAGCGGCCAGGTGCCGAATTCACCGGCGCTCTCGGCCGCGAACATGAGGTGACCGTTGTCGATGAAGTGCGGGCTGCTCGGGTAGGTCGAGTCGCGGTCCTGCGGCTGCAGGTCGGCGTCGGTGATGGTCCGGACCGTCGTGAAGGTGGTGCCGGAACGCTTGCCGATCTCCAGCCCCTTCGTCGTCGAGGCGGCGGCCCAGTTCCGGTCCGGGCTGATGCCCAGGTCCAGCTCGGGGTACGCGAGTTCCTTCCAGTGCGTCGTGTAGCGCCCGTTGCGCTGGCCCGTGTTCGGGTCGTACGTGATGATCAACCGGCCGTCCGAGCCCGCCGGCGGACCGCCGAACCGTGCGACGCTGCCGGGCCACGCGGCGCTGGCGTGCGCCGTTCGGTCGTGCGTGTCCGTACCGGTCCGGTCGCCCGCCCATGCGCCGCCGGCACCGCCGAGTACCACTCCGGTCGCGAGGACCGCGGCCAGCAGCTTGCCTCTCATCATGAATTCCCCACCTGTCGCGTGCTGTCGTCCTAGTTGTCACGTTCAGCACGGGGTAGCGGTTGCGCCTGGCCTCTCGGCGACCGACGCGCCGCAACGATCATGGGGTACCGCATCCATCTGACGGGCAGCGTAATTTGACAGTACTTTTATAAGTGCTGTTACTATCTCGTCCATGGCAGAAGAGGACGTCGTCGACCCCACCGACCAGAGCCTCTGGCGGCCGCTACGGCTGCTGCAGTCGGCCATGGACGCCGACATCGCCCGCCTGTACGACGAGGCGCGAATCAACGGACTCAAGGCGAGCTTCGTGATGGAACTGATCCGGCTGCAGGTCCGCGGCCCCATGACGCTGACCGAGCTGGCCGAATCGGTACAGCGCACCCACTCGGCGATCAGCCAGAAGGTCGCCGCGATGCGGGCCGCCGGCCTGGTCCGGACGATTGCCGGGCCCGACGCCCGCAGCAAGCGGGTCACGCTCACCCCGAAGGCGAAGGCCGTCGTGGGTCGGCTGGCGGCAGAGTGGCGGGCGACCGAGGCCGCGATCGCCGAGATCGAGGCGGAGATCCCGTACCCGCTCAGCCGCGTCGTCACCGACATCGAGGAAGCGTTGCGACGCAAGAGCTTCCATGACCGGATCGCCGAGAAACTGGCCAGGGACGACGCATGGCGGTGAGGCAGGTACTCGTCGACGTGACGCCCCTACGGTCCTCGCCGCCGTTCCGGCGACTGTGGATCGGCCGGGTGTTCTCCGGGTTCGGCAGCCAGATGACGGTCGTCGCCGTGATGTTCCAGGTCTGGCAGATGACGGGCAGTACGGTCTGGACCGGTGCGGTGGGCCTCGCCCAGGCCGTTCCGCTGATCGTGTTCGGGCTCTTCTCCGGCTCGCTCATCGACCGGGTCGACCGGCGGAGGTTCTATCTGGTCGCCATCGCCGGCCAGGCCGCCTGCTCGATTCTGCTCGCGGTGCAGGGGTTCGTCGGGCACCTGCCGGTCGCCGCGGTACTGCTGCTGGTCGCGGTGCAGTCCTGCTTCGTCGCCGGTGGCGGCCCGGCCTCACGTACCTTCATCCCGCGACTGCTGCCACCGGATCAGTTGGCAGCTGGGCTGGCGCTGAACCGGATCTCGTTCCAGGGCTCCATGCTGGTGGGCCCGGCGTTGGCCGGCCTGGTCCTGAGCTGGTCAGGTGTCGGTGGCTGCTACCTGATCGACGCGATCAGTTTCGGGCTGGCGTTCTACGGTGCCTTCGGGCTGCCGCCGATGCGGCCCGAGGGCGAACCGTCGCGTCCGGGACTGTTCGGGGTGCTCGACGGCCTGGCGTTCCTGGTGCGGAACCCGATGGTGCGCGGTGCGCTGCTCGCCGATCTGGCCAGTACCGTGCTCTCGATGCCGATCAGCCTGTTCCCGCTGGTCAACGCGGAGCGCTTCGGGAACGATCCGCGTACCTTGGGCCTGTTCCTGACCGCCATCGCGGTCGGTGGGGTGCTCGCGTCGAGCTTCTCCGGAGCGTTCACCCGGCGGGCCCGTCCCGGTGTGGTGATGCTCTGCGGATCGGTGGCCTGGGGCACCGCGCTCGCCCTGTTCGGCCTCTCGCCCAACCCGTGGGTCGGGCTGGCGTTCCTGGTCCTGGCCGGTGCGGCGGACACCGTAGCGGTCGTCTCCCGCAGCACGATCGTGCAGCTGAACACCCCGGACGCGTTGCGCGGCCGGGTGGCCGCCGCAGAACAGATCGTCGGCCAGGCCGGCCCGGACGTGGGCAACATGCGGGGTGGTCTGATCGCCGGTGCGACGTCGGGGGTGACGGCACTGGTCAGCGGTGGCGTGCTCTGCGTCGCCGCGGTCGCGCTGATCGGTATCGGCACGCCCGGGCTGCGCCGGTACACCACGACGCACGCTTCGGGCGCCGATGAGGCCGCCGTGCCGGCACCGTGAACGCATCCGGGTCCCCGCACTCGATCACATCGTCGCTCCGCCGGCCATACTGTTCCCGTCTGCACCAGTTCGTAGCAGGCGCGGCGGCCACCGCCGCAGGCGCGTGATGCGTCGGTACTCGGGTGCGTCGCGGACACCGGCATGAGGAAATGCCTCAACGCTCACGGAGCTGGGGGTACGAGTTGGCAGAGCCTGCCCAGGACGCGGCGACCGCGCGCGGCACGCGGGTGGCCCGGTACGCCGAGGTGTCCAGCGCGTTGGCGCTGACGAGTGACCGTCGTCTGGGGCAGCTCGTGGATGCTGCTCGCTTCCTGGGGCAGGGTATCGGTGGCACGTCCGCGCTGCTGGACGTCGACGGTGTGCCGGTGTTCGTGAAGCGGATCCCGCTGACAGAGCGGGAACGCCTGCCGGAGAACGTCATGTCGACGGCGAACCTGTTCGACCTGCCGCCGTCCTGCCAGTACGGGATCGGCTACCACCCGGGTTTCGGGGTATGGCGGGAACTGGCCGCCAACGCGCTGACCACGAGCTGGGTACTGGCCCGGCGAACCGAAGCGTTCCCGCTGATGTACCACTGGCGTGTTCTGCCCGGCGCCCCGCCGCTCTCCGACGAACTCGCCGACGTCGACCGGGCGGTCGGCTACTGGGGCGGGTCCGCTGCCGTGCGGGAACATATCGACGCGGTGGCCACGGCGTCGGCGAGCGTGGTGCTGTTCCTGGAGTACATCCCGCAGGGACTCCGCGAATGGCTGGATGGGCAGCTCGCCCGTGGGCCGGAGGCGGTGTCCTCCGCCGCGGCCATGGTGGAGCGGTGTCTGCGCAGCGATCTCGCGTTCATGAACGCGAGCGGGCTGCTGCATTTCGACGCCCATTTCGGCAACATTCTCACCGACGGGCACCGCTTGTACGTCGCGGACCTGGGGCTGGCGACATCGCCCCGGTTCGACCTGTCCCCGGCGGAGTCGGACTTCGTGGCCCGCCACGGCAGCCACGACGTGTGCCACGCGCTGACCCACCTGGTCAACTGGCTGGTGAGCAACGTGTGCGGGGTGGCCGCGCCGGCTACGGGAGGTCCGGTCGAGCGCAATGAGTACATCCGCCGCTGCGCCGCCGGCGCGCAGGTCGTGGACGCCCCGCCCACGGTCGCGGCGGTGATCCGCCGGTACGCGCCCATGGCAACGGTCATGAACGCCTTCTACTGGGACCTGTTCGGTGTCAGCCGGGCCACGCCGTACCCGGCCGAGAAGATCGAAAACGTCCTACGCGCCGTCCCTCGATCTTGAGTGCCCACCGATGGCTGGTGCCGGCGACGGCTAGGGGTTCGTTGCCGGGCGGGCGATGGCCGGATACCGATCGCGGCGTGCGCGCGGTGGGTAGATGGTTCAGCGGTTGACGAGATGTCGTCCCATCCAGCGCCTGAGCTGGCGGCGGCCGCGCAGCCGTACCACCGCGACCTCGTCGCCACGCTGCTGGAGCAGGGCGGTGACCCGAGCGGCGTGCGTGCCGTGTGTGCGCCACGACCATCGGACGACATGGTCGGAGTCGGTGAAGAACGTCCACAGTCCTGGTTCCACGTTGCCGTTCCAGAGCTGCTCACGCCGGATCCTCCGCAGGAGGGTACGCACGATGATCTGACGCATCACCAGCCATCGCGGATGGTCGAGCCAGAGGACCACGTCGACCTTGCCCTGGAGGATGTTCCCGAGCTTGGCGGTGTACTGCCACTCGGTCACCCATCTGGGCTGCCCGGCGAACTGCTCGACCTCCTGGACGAAGGTCGGACGCGGCACCCAGTTCGCGCCGTGGTGCAGAGCGTCGAGCTCGACCCGGGGAAGCTGCCACGACTCGGCGACCACCAGGGCCAGGCTCGTCTTACCCGAACCGGAGGCGCCGGTCACGAGGACGCGGCGCGGTCTCCAGGGCAGCGGATCGTTCCAGCTCAACAGCGGCACGCGCACACCATAGTCAGCTGGTGCTGCGCCAGCCCGAACGACGTACCCGGCAGCCCCGGGTGTCACGTTTGTCGCTTCTCGGGTTCGCGCCGCGCGCGGAGCGGTGCCCAGGGCTGACGGTCAGGGCCGGAGCCAACGGTCGAACCAGGCCCGGGTCCGGCGTAGGACGTCGAGTTGGTGGTTGCGTTCGTGGATCGAGTGTCCTTCTCTCGGGTAGATCACGAACTCGTGCTCGACGCCGAAATGGCGCAAAGCCCGGTGGAAGTACACGGCCTGGCCGAGCGGGACGTTGGTGTCCTCGGCGCCGTGCAGGATGAGTACCGGGGTGCGGATGCGGCTGGCGAAGGAGATCGGGCTGACCGCGTCGTGGGGGTGGGGGCCGATGCCGGACCAGCCGGTGCTGCCGCCGAGCGCGGCCTCGAACTGTCCGTTCTCTCCGGTCGCGGCAAGCATGCCCCAGTCGATGACGCCGGCGCTGACCAGCGCGGCGCGGAACCGGTCGGTCTGGCCGACGGCCCAGGCAGCCATGAACCCGCCGTGGCTCCCGCCGGCGATGCCCAGCCGGCCGGGGTCGGCGATGCCCTCGGCGACGAGCAGGTCGATGCCGGTCAGGATGTCGGTCCATTCCTCCCGTCCGACCCGCCCGGCGACGCTGGCGGCGAAGGTGTGGCCGTGGCCCTGGCCGCCGCGTGGGTTGGGCAGGAACACCGCGTACCCGGCGGCGGCCAACCACTGCGCGCTCGGGAACCAGAACAGTTGGCAGTCGTCCGACCAGCGGCCGTACGGGCCGCCGTGGGCGATGGTGATCATCGGGAACGGGCCGTCCGTCGCGGTTTTGGCGGCCGGCAGTACGAGCAGGCCGTCCAGGTCGAGGCCGTCGGCGGCGCGGTAGGCCAGCGGTTGCTGCGTGCCGAGGGTGATGGCGTCCAGTTCGGGGCGGGTGTTGGTGAGCCTCCGCAGCGGGCCGGCCGGTGGCCCGATGTGGATGTCGGGGAGTTGGTACCGGGTGCCCGTCAGTGCTGCGACGAACTCCCCGTCCGGGGTGGTGGTGAGGTCTTCGAGGTGTCCGGGGTGATGCGACAGGGTCGTGGGGCCGGCGGGGTCGAGCCGGGTCAGGGTCGTGTTCAGGCCGTCGGCGAACAGCACCAGCGGGCCGGCGTCGGTCTGGCGCAGTTCGGTGGGGCACATCGGAAGGCCGGAAGTCCGGTTACGCACGACGCCGCTGCCGACGGCCAGGTCGAACACGGCGGTGCCAGCCTGCAGAACCGGTGGGGTGAGAGCGACGTGACCGAGGTGCCAGCCGTCCTCGCCCGGCCACCAGGCCAGAGATCGTGCCTCCGCCCCGGCCGGTCCGAGGTCCTCCGCGGTCCCGGTCGTGGGGTCGAACAGGTGCAGTTGGCCGGTGCGTGGGCCGTAGTCACTGTCGGCGCTGGCCTGGGTGAGTACGGCGAGCGGGCCACCGTCGGGACGTTGCCGCAGTTCCACGACGTGCCGGTCGCAGAACACGCTCGGGGTGGTGACCCCGCCCGTTTGCAGGTCGAGCAGGCGCAGCCGGACACGCGGTTCGCGCTCGCCAACAACGATGGCGTCGTCGCGGTCCCGGGCGCGGCGCGCGTCCTGCTCGGTGGGTTCGTCCTCGGCGAGCAGGGCGACCAGGCCGGGGCCTGCGAGCGGCAGGTGGCCGACGATGCCAGCGCGCCAGCCGGTCAACGCAGTCACCGTGCCATCGGCGAGGGTGAGCCGATGAACCTGCGGGGTGCCACGATCCGCGCGGTCGGACAGGAAGAACAGCACGGCGGAGTCCGCGGACCAGCGTGGCTGGGACTCCGTCGAGGTATCAGCGGTGACCCTGCGCGACGCGCCACCGTCACCGGTGTCGGTGAGCCAGAGTTCGGTGTCAAGGTGGTCCCCGGTCCGGCTGGTGGGAGCGAGGACGTAGCACACCAGGCGCCCGCTCGGGGCGAGGACCGGGGTCTGTGGGGAGCGACCATCGACCACGAACTCGGCAGTCAGACCTGTCATGCGACCAGTCTGTCAACATCACCAGGGCCGCTGATGTTGCGTCGTTGCCGGCAACGTGGGAGCAGGTGTGTGCGGATGAGCGGCGCCGTCTCTGCCGCCTGCCGGTGGCCTCGACGAGGTTGTGATCCTCGATGGTCCCGGAGCGTCGGCTCTGATGCCTTCCCCTTTCATTATGGCAGAGTCCGGCCGCGCTCATGAGCGCCGCAGTTTTGCTCTAAGGTCACGAATCTCAGATCGGAGCTGATGCCGTGAAGCCGCTGCCTACCAGCGCGTTCGACCTTCCCGACCGCCTCGCCGCCAAGGCCGACCCGACGCTGGTCGACGGTGACGAGCGGCATTTCACGGCCATCGCGGAGAGCCTCGAGGAGACGATCGCGGACCTGTCCAACCGCCTCGACGCCGAGCGCAAGGCTCCCGGCGGGGCCGGGCAGAAGGCGTTGGACCGGGACATGGAGATCCACCGGCTGACCGCTCGTCTGCGTGCCCTGCGTCGTTTCGGTCTGGACATGTGCCTCGGACGCATCGTCGGCGCGGACCGCCCCGAGCCCGTGTACGTCGGTCGGCTCGGCCTGAAGGACAGCGCGGGCCGCCGGCTGCTGCTCGACTGGCGCTCACCCCTGGCCGAGCCGTACTTCGGAGCCACCCACGCCGACCCGATGGGGCTGACCAGCCGGCGCAGGTACCGGTGGACCCGCGGCCGGATCAGTGACTACTGGGACGAGGTGTTCACCGCGGACGGGTTCGACGGGCACTCCGCCGCGCTCGACGACCAGTCCGCGTTCATCGCCAGCCTGGGCGGCAGCCGGTCAACCCGGATGCGGGATGTGCTCGGCACGATCCAGGCCGACCAGAACGCCATCATCCGTGCGGGATCCCGCGGCGCTCTCGTCGTCGACGGCGGTCCCGGTACGGGGAAGACCGTCGTCGCGCTGCACCGCTCCGCGTACCTGCTCTATTCCGAGCCTCGCCTCGGTCACGGCCGGGGCGGCGTACTGTTCGTCGGCCCGCACCAGCCGTACCTGGCCTACGTCGCGGACATCCTTCCCGGCCTCGGCGAGGAGGGCGTGCAGACCTGCACCCTGCGGGACCTCGTCACCGAGGGGCCCGCGGCGGCGATCGAGTCCGACCCGGACGTGGCCCGCCTGAAGTCGTCGGCGAACCTGGTGCGGGCGATCGAGGCAGCCGTCAGCTTCTACGAGGAGCCGCCAGCCAAGGGGATGACGGTCGAGACGCACTGGGCCGACGTCCGGCTCAGCGCCACCAACTGGGCCGCGGCGTTCGAGGCGCCGGAGCACGGAACTCCGCACAACGAGGCGCGCGATCAGATCCTGGAGGAGCTGGTCGCGATACTGATGGGCAAGCTCGCCAGTTACGGATCGGCCGACCAGCTCCGGAGGCCGCTACTGCAGAACAGGGAACTGGTCACAGCCCTGAACCGTGCCTGGCCGTTGCTGGAAGCGGCCGACCTCGTCGGTGACCTGTGGTCGGTGCCGGCCTACCTGCGCAAGTGCGCTCCCTGGCTCAGCCCCGACGAGGTCCGGAGGCTGCAGCGTGCGGACCCGCAGGCCTGGACGGTGTCCGACCTGCCGCTCCTGGACGCGGCACGACAGCGGCTCGGCGACCCGGAGGCGTCGCGGCGCCGGCGTCGGCACGCCGCCGTTGTCGCGGCCGAACGTGAGCAGCGGGCCACGATCGTCGACCACCTGATCGAGGCCGACGATTCCGACATGCGGGTGATGTCGATGCTGCGCGGGCAGGACCTGCAGGACGCCCTGGTCGACGATTCCGGACTGCCCGACACCGATCCGGATCCGCTCGTCGGGCCGTTCGCGCACATCGTCGTGGACGAGGCCCAGGAGCTGACCGACGCGCAGTGGCAGATGTTGCTGCTCCGCTGCCCGTCCCGGAGCTTCACCATCGTCGGCGACCGCGCCCAGGCCAGGAACGGCTTCACAGAGTCGTGGCAGGAACGGCTGAAGCGGATCGGGTTCGACCGGATCAACCTGGCTCCCCTGAGCATCAACTACCGGACACCGGAGGAGGTCATGGCGGAGGCCGAGCCGGTCATCCGGTCGGTACTCCCGGACGCCAACGTGCCGACCTCGATCCGCAGCAGCGACATCCCCGTCGTCCACGGGCGTACTGCCGAGCTGCGCCGGGTCCTCGACACCTGGCTGGCTGCGCATGCCGACGGGATCGCCTGTGTCATCGGCGATCCCACGCTCCGGCCGACGTCCCGCGTCCGGTCGCTGACCCCGGAGCTGTCGAAGGGCCTCGAGTTCGACCTGGTCGTCCTCGTCGACCCGGACGCGTTCGGCGAGGGCGTACAAGGAGCGGTCGACCGCTATGTTGCGATGACCCGGGCAACCCAGCAACTCGTCATCCTCACGAGCACCTGACCTCGACCAGAGCTCGTCTCGCGGGATTCCACGTCGTGGCCGGAGACCTGTCGTCTGCCGTTGACATCAAGATCGAGGAGCATGACGAGGCAGTGGTCAGTGAGGAGTATGCGTGTTCGACCACGAACCTGCGGATTATCTGTGTCCGTTCTGCGAGGTGCTCGCGGGGATGAACAGCGCACACAACACGCAGCAGGACATCGTGTGCCGTACGCAGGATGCTGCGGCGTTCATCTCGCCGCGGTGGTGGCCCAACAACCACGGCCACGTGCTGGTGGTACCGACCGCCCATCACGAGAACCTGTATGACCTGCCGGATCGGTACGGCCATGCCGTGCACGACGTGGTGCGTAGGGTCGGCGGCCTGCTGCGAATTGTGGCCCTGACCACCTGATGTCAGCCGTCTGCCGCCCGGGCGTGGTGACCCGCCCCTGGTACGCCCAGGTGGCGCATGAAAGGATGCGCGAAATGTCATCACGAGTTCTCGGGGAGTGACAGTGTCCGACTGGGAGAGACTGACCTGGGAACGGTTCGGCCAGGCCTGCCGCCAACTCGCGCAGGACGTCGCCGACGACGGGTACCGACCCGACATCATCCTGTCCATCGCCCGCGGCGGCCTGCTGGTCGCCGGGTCGCTCAGTTACGCGCTCGGGGTCAAGAACCTGCACGTCATGAACGTGGAGTTCTACACCGGGGTGGACGAGCGGCTCGCCATGCCGGTCATGCTGCCACCGGTGCCGAACACGGTGGACCTGTCCGGAGGCCGGGTGCTGATCGTGGACGATGTCGCGGACACCGGGGCCACCCTCAAGCTGGTGCACGACTTCTGCGAGTCGCACGTCGCCGAGACCCGGTGCGCGGTCATCTACGAGAAGGCCCGCTCGACGGTGAAGTGCGAGTACGTGTGGCAGCGCACGGACCGGTGGATCGACTTCCCCTGGTCGTCGCAGCCGCCGGTCGAATACGCGCCGCAGCGACGGGACGTTGCGGGCGCCGTACCGGTGCCGCAGCACTGAGACAGCGCCACCGTGCCGGTACCGGCACGAGGACGGCTTGCTGACGCAGTTCGGTTCCGGCGGACCCAGGGCAGATAATGCCCCGATGAGCGCCGAGCAGATGACGCAGGAAGAGGTCGCGGCATTCCTCGCCGGACAGCCGGGCACCCCGGAGGATCTGGAGGCGCTGACGGGCGGAGCGTGGTCATCGGCGTGGGCCTACCGGGCGGGCGGCGAAGAGCTGGTGGTCCGCTTCGGTCGGGAAACGACCTGGTACGAGGCCGACCGGACGGCCATGGTCTTCGGCGGCCCGGACCTGCCCGTGCCGGACGTCAGGGAGGTGGGTACCACCCCGTCGGGGCGGGCGTATGCCATCTCGGTGCGTCACCACGGGAGGTTCCTGGAGGACACCCCGGTGGAGCAGGCCGCCGCCATCGCGCCGACCCTCACCCGTCTACTCGTCGCCCTGTACCGCGTGCCGGTGCGCCCGGATGCCCCGGTGATCTGGCACCAGGCAGGCGCGCCGGTCGGGAGCTGGCGGGGGTTCCTCCTCGCCGGTCTGGTCGACGATCCCCGGAACCTGGTGCACGGCTGGAGCGCGGCCCTGGCCGGTGATCGGGAGCTGGCCACCCTTTCCGCTGCGGTCGCCGAGCGGGTGTCGACCCTGGTGGATGCCTGCCCGGAGCGTCGGGACCTGGTGCACGGCGATCTGTTGCACGGCAACGTGCTGGTGAGTCCGGACGCCCACCGGGTCGAAGCGGTGCTCTCGTGGAAGTGCTCGGTGCGCGGCGACTTCCTCTTCGATGCCGCCTGGTGCAGCTTCTGGGCGCCGTTCCATCCGGGGATCGCCGCGGCCGATCCGTTGTCCGGACTCCTGCGGGACCCGAGCGTGCGGGCCGAGCGCGGCGCACTGCTGGACGCCGCAGCCCGCCACCACTGCTACGAGCTGCACATCGGGTTCACCCATCTGGGGTGGAACGCGTGGATTCGGGACCAGGTCGCTCTGGCCGCGACAGCTCGACGTCTCGCCGAGGTCCTCGAACGTGGTCCCCTGCCCTTGACCGGCGACGGAGGGCAGGGCGAGCCCGGCAGCTGACCAGGGCCGAGGTGCCACGGAAGGCTCAGGTTGCCCGAGGCGGCGGTCCGGTCAGCGGCGGACAGCCTGCAGCGTGAACGTGTGGGGCAGCCGTTCCGGGTGGTCGGTGAGCTGCCACTCGTTCGGCTCGATCTCGGTCATCAGGCCCGGCAGCGCGTTCCACGGAACGGTGTCGTGCTCGACCAGACCGGTCAGCTGCATGCCGGCGGCGAGCAGCGCGGTGATCGTCTCGCCGAGCCCGTGGTTCCATTCGTGGGTGCGGTTGGCGGTGAAGACCGTGTCGGTCTCGACGTACGTGCCCGGCTCGTCCCACACGGTCGGCCCGGGCTGCTCGAAGTACGGGTACTCGATGCTGAGCAGCTTGTCCGCACGCGGATCTGCGAGCGTCCACAGCACCGGGTGGCCCTCCCGGATGAACAGGCGACCACCGGGCCGCAGCAGTCCCGCGACGGTCGCGGCCCAGCGTGCGATGTCGGGCAGCCAGCACAACGCGCCCACGCCGGTGTACACGAGGTCGAAGCCGCCGTGGCCGAGAACCTCGGGTGCGTCGTACACGTCGGCCTGGACGTAGTCGATGTCCGCGCCGGCCCGGTCCGCGAGCGTACGGGCCTCGGCGAGCGAGGCGGGGGAGAAGTCCAGGCCGCTCATCCGGGCGCCGAGACGGCTCAGCGACAGGGTGTCCGTGCCGATGTGGCACTGCAGGTGCACGGCGCGCAGCCCCGCGATGTCACCGAGCAGGGGCAGGTCGAACCGGACCACGTCGCTGAGCAGCGTCGGGTCGTCGACCAGCCGCTGGACGGCGTAGCCGGGGGAGGTGGCGTGCGCGGGAGCCCGCTGGTCCCAGTTGGCCAGGTTGACGGCCCGGTAGTCCTGCATGCCGGCAACCCTGGCATCCCGGCGGTGTCCGGGCCAGTGGTTATCGGGCCGGCCTCAGCCGGCCGGCCGCCAGGGCGAGAGGTCGAGCGTCGGATAGCGCAGCGCCATGCCGGCCAGCGTCTCCGGCGTCCAGTACGGATGGCCGGGTGGCGGGAACCCGAGGGCCCGCAGCTGGTCGGGGGTGGCCCGACCGACGAACTCGACCCAGTCGCGGTCGAAGCTCTTGGCGGCCCAGGCGGTACGTTGCCCCCACTGGAGGCCGGCCGGTCGGAAGCCGAGCTGCATGCTGTACCGGGCGCCCCGTGGCGCGGTCAGCTGGGTACCGCGGTGGAAGGTGCCGGGGTCGAAGGCGATGACCGTACCGGCGGGTCCGGCCCCGGAGATCTCCGCGCCGTACAGTTCCGGGCTGCCGCTGTCGTCGTCGAAGCGCCCGGTGCTCTCCCGGCCCGGCCGCAGGAACCAGTTGGGTACGGCGGGAATGTCGGCGGTGTGGGTGCGGGAGACCAGATGCGGCGGCCCCAGCGCCTCGGGTACGTCGTCGAGGAAGACGAACATCTCCACCTGCCGGCAGCCCGGTGTCGTGCTCGGTACCAGGACGGTGTGGTTGAGGTAGTCGCGATGCATGTCCTGGTCGTAGTCGCAGGCGCCGGTGTACTTGGCCCACGCCTCGGCGGTGTAGAGGTGGATGTCGTGATCGTCGAGGAGCGTCGTGGCGAGGTCCAGGACGCGGTGGTTGACGGCCAGCAGACTGATCTCGGTACTGGCGAACGGGAACGTGTCGATCCCGGCGAACTCGTCACCGACGAAGCGGTCCCGACGTGGGTCGGTGCCGTCGTGGAACCCCGCTGCGGACGGGAAGAGCAGGTCGAGCTCATCCACCGCAGGTGCCAGCTCGTCAGCGGGGATGAAGCCTGGCAGGATCACGAACCCGTCGGTCTGCCAGGACGACACCACGTCCTCGTTGTCCATCAGCCCAGCATCCGAGTTGCGGAATCAGCCGGCAACCACATTTGCGTACGCACTGGGTCCGCCGGTCGATGAGGGCGGCCTAGGAGTGGCCGAGCAGATGCGAGATCCAGCCGGCGGTGTGGGTCGGGTCCACGGCGGCCACGACGGCGAGCGGTATGCAGGCCGCGGACAGTACCCACCAGATGATCCCGAAGATGGTCGCTCGACGTGCCCACATCCGGGCCGCCCGCGCGGCCTGCTGTGCCCCGGAGTGGTTGCCGGCCGCCAGCAGTCCGTTGACCTTGCTGGCGTTGACGATCGCGGGTATCGCGAGTGGCCAGAACAGGATCAGCGACACGATCGCCCAGGCGAGGTGGTTGTCGACGGAGCGCTGTGGGGTCTGCGTCGGCACGCCGGGCTCCTGTTCGAGGGAGGTGGTCGGGTCAGGTCACGGCTTCGAGCACCGGGTGCTTCGTCGATCCGGTGGAACGGGACCATGCTCGCAGGCGGGTTCCATCACCGGACAACCGGACGCCCGCACGGGCACGGTAGGAAGCGGGAACTGGGATGCTTGATCCCGTTGGGACAGTGGTGCAGCTGGCTGCGAGCATGATCGGGACATCGCTGGATGTCCGCCACGACCACTCGTGGGCACACGGCGAGTCGACGGTTGTCGAAGTATCCGGCTCGACCGGGTCCGCCTGGATCGTCAAACAGGTACGCGATCCCGCCACGTTCGCCAGGGAAGTGTGGGCGCTGCGCGCGTGGGCTCCGCGGCTGGGCGAGGGACGAGCCCCGTCGCTGATAGCGACCGACGACGACAGGGCCGTGCTCGTCATGGACAAGCTTCCCGGCGAGAGCGGCACCGCGGACACACCTGACGAGTACCGCCAGGCGGGCGAACTCATCCGACGGCTGCACGGTGCGGAGGCCACGGCGCCCGATCCCGAATATCCAGCGCGTGCCGCCGAGAGCGTGGACCGGTGGGTCCGACGCCTGCCGGGCATCGTCGACGACGGCACCCTGGACTTCGTGCGCGCGCAGATCACCCTGATGACCTCGCTTGAGCCGGTACGGCGTGGTCCCGTCCATGATGACAACCAGCCGAGGAACTGGATGACGGACTCGGCCGGCGTCGTGCGGTTGATCGACTTCGGAAAGGCGAAGACGGACGTACAACTGCGCGACTTCGAGCGCATGCAGCACAACGAATGGCGGACCGGGCCGGAGCTTCGGGACGCCTTCTTCGACGGATATGGCCGAACCCTGACCCGCAACGAGGAACGAATGCTCTCCTGCGTCGGCGCCGTGTCCGCGGTCACCACCGTGCTGTGGGCGCGCGCGCATTCCGACGACGCCTTCGAGCAGCAGGGCTGGCGCGTACTGGCCCGCATCCGCGCCGACGTCGGCTAGCGGTCACCCATGGCCGTGACGCCGGGCGGCCCATGGACGACTCCGCCGGGCGCTCAGGCCCGACCGACCGCCGGGACGAGGAGAAAACGACCCAGGCCGCACCGTGTGCCTGTTTCGTGCTGCCGCGGGGTGCGTGGGACGTTCCAAATTCGCCGAAGAAATCTCGCGGCGCGATGTCGAGAACCCGTGTGTGGCTCCGTCCCTGCAGCGGACACAGCGAAGATGGACCGTACCGCACAAGGGAGAACACGATGGCCAAGTACCTGTTGCTCAAGCACTACCGGGGCGCGCCGGCCGCCGTCAACGACGTGCCGATGGACAAGTGGGCGCCGGAGGAGGTCACGGCCCACATTCAGTACATGAACGACTTCGCCGCCCGGCTCGAGGGCACCGGCGAGTTCGTCGATGGTCAGGCGCTCTCTCCGGAGGGCACGTTCGTCCGCTACGACGGCGAGGGGCGACCGCCGGTCACCGACGGCCCGTTCGCGGAGACCAAGGACCTGATCGCCGGCTGGATGGTGATCGACGTCGACAGCTACGAGCGGGCGGTGGAGCTGGCCGGCGAGCTGTCCGCGGCTCCGGGCGCGAACGGCAAGCCCATCCACGAGTGGCTCGAGCTGCGCCCGTTCCTGACCGAGCCGCCGACCATCACGGAGTGACGAACGGTGGACGAGTCCGTACTGCGGACCCTGACGCCCACGGTGATCGGCATCCTCGTCCGTCGCGGAGCTGACTTCGCGGCGGCCGAGGATGCCGTGCAGGACGCCCTGGTCGAGGCGGTGCGGGGGTGGCCCGACGACCCGCCGCGGGACCCCAAGGGCTGGCTGGTCACGGTGGCCTGGCGCAAGTTCCTGGACGCCGTCCGCTCCGACACCTCCCGACGGCACCGCGAGGTACGCGTCGAGGCCGAGCCCGTGCCCGGCCAGGGTGAGGAGCTGGACGACACGCTCCAGCTGTACTTCCTGTGCGCGCACCCGTCCCTGACACCGGCCTCGGCCGTCGCACTCACGCTGCGCGCGGTCGGTGGCCTGACCACCCGGCAGATCGCGCAGGCGTACCTCGTGCCGGAGGCGACGATGGCCCAGCGGATCAGCCGGGCCAAGCGGACCGTCTCGGACGTCCGGTTCACCCGGCCCGGTGACGTCGGCACGGTGCTGCGCGTGCTCTACCTGGTCTTCAACGAGGGTTACTCCGGCGACGTCGACCTCGCCGCCGAGGCGATCCGGCTCGCGCGCCAGCTGGCGGTCCGGACCCACCACGAGGAGGTTGCCGGCCTGCTCGCGCTCATGCTGCTGCACCATGCCCGGCGAGCGGCACGAACCGCCCCCGATGGCAGGCTCGTGCCGCTCGCTGAGCAGGACCGCAGGCGGTGGGACACCCGCCTGATCGCCGAGGGTGTCGACGTGCTTCAGGCGGCCCTCGCCCGTGACCGCCTGGGCGAGTTCCAGGCCCAGGCGGCCATCGCCGCACTCCACGCCGACGCCCGGACTGCCGAGGAGACCGACTGGGTGCAGATCGTCGAGTGGTACGACGAACTGGTGCGCCTCACCGACAGTCCGGTGGCCCGGCTCAACCGGGCCGTCGCGGTCGGCGAGGCGGATGGTCCACGGGCGGGTCTGGCCGCCCTGGCGGAGCTCGATCAGGCCCTGCCGCGGCACACCGCCGCCGCGGCGTATCTGCGCGAGCGTGACGGTGACCTGGTCACCGCGGCAGGGCTCTACGCCGAAGCCGCCCGATCAGCGCCCAACCTCCCCGAACGCGACCACCTCACCCGTCAGGCCGCACGACTCAACGCGCAGCTGCGCGGTTGAGCGGTGGGTGTGCACCGGCCCGGCCAAGGTGCCGGGCCAGGAACTCGTCGTCGAGTCCGTACCAGCGGATGGTGCGATGATCGCCCGGGTTGGCATGCAACGTCTTCTCCTTCGAGGCGAAGGCGTCGAACAACCCGAGAGTGGACCGGCGGTCGACGTGCTCGTCGTCCCAGGGGAGCAGGAACTGGACCGGGACCGTGATTTGTCTCGCCGCCTCGAGCAGCGCCTCGTGCACGAAGAACCCGCCACCGAAGATGGCGGCGGTGATCCTGGGTTCGATCGCCGTGAGCGGTATCCCGATCGCGGTGCCCAGGGTGATGCCACCGCCGTAGCCGATCGGGGCTTCGGTGCCGATCTCGGGCAGTTCCTGGAGGGCGTCCAGGGTCTGCTGCCATTCCGGCACGGCACGCTCCGCCAGTGAGATGCCGTAGCGGACGCTGATCGAATGGAAGCGTTCCGTGTCGCCGGTCGCGTGAGCCTGCCGGAAGTCGGCGCGGGTCTGCTCGTCCTCGGCGGTGCGGGCGCGGTCGCCGTGGCCGGGCGCGTCGATGGCGGCCACGGTGAAACCCCAGGTGGTCACCGCGTTGTGGGCGCGGGCCACGAGCTCCGGCGCCTTCTTGTGCAGGCCGCCACCGTGGCCGATCAGTACCAGGGGAGCGTGGTCGGAGGCGGATACGGAGGACCAGAGCACCCCGGTGATCTCGCCGACCGTGAAGTCGCGTTCGACGACACCGTTCGACGATGTCTCCGCGGTGAAACGCACAGAGTGCATGTGTTGTGCCTTTCGGGAGTGCCATTGTGTCGAGGCGCTCCCGGCGACAGCTACGTCAACCGTCCGACCGTGACGTCGAGGGGAGCACCCACGTGCGTACTGCGCTTCATGGGTCTCACCTCCTCGCGTGGTGTCACGGCTTGCGCACGTTATCAACCCCGGACGCGGCCGGTCCATTCATTTCCTGCCGTCCGATGCGGAGGGCGGGCCGCATCCTCAACCGCCGCTGAGGCGGTCCGACGGGAGTGCGCCCACGCGGCGCCGGGTCCGGTCGACCGCCGACCGGACCCCGGCGGCCGGTGGACCGGGGACCTCCATGACGGTCGTGCCATGCTGTGACCATGCAGAGCGTGTACGAGGCGGCCGGCGGTACCCCGGGCATGCTGCGGCTGGCCGAAGCGTGGCATCACCAGGTAATGGCCGACGAGGTGGTCAGCCATGCGTTCAGCCACGGCTTCCACCCGCAGCACGGCGAGCGGCTCGCCGCGTACTGGGCCGAGGCGCTGGGTGGGCCGAGCACGTACTCGCAGAACTACGGCACCGAGACCTCCGTGGTGCGGCTGCACAGCGGCAACGGCCCGCACGAGGAGATGGACCGGCGCGCGATCGCCTGCTTCGACCAGGCCCTGACCGACGTCGGCTGCACCGAGGACCCGCTGCGCCAGGTCCTGCACGACTACTTCGCCTGGGCGACCACGACCACGATGGCGAGCTACCACGGGTCCGCCGACGAGGTCCCGGACGGCCTGACGATCCCGCGCTGGTCCTGGAACGGACTGCTCTGACTGTGAGGATTCCGTTCGCAGCCTGATCGTGTTGGGCTGTGGGTTGGTGGCTACGGGTGTGACTCTTGCCCTGACTGGCTTCGTGCCTTTGGCGGGACTTGTCCACCCGTGGTCGCCGGCCCCGGCCCGGTCGGAGTAGCTGGCCTGATCAGGAGCTTGACCGCCGGGCGTTAACGGCGCCCGGCGTGTCTCATCACAGTCCTGCCGATTCTCCGTCCGGACCGGACCCCACGCCTCGTCCAGGCAATGGAGAGAACGCATGACCAGTCTGACCGACGCCGCCGAGATCGTCATCGGCGTCGACACCCACGTGCACACCCACACGGCCGCCGCAGTCGACGCCCACACCGGTGGCGTACTCGATCAGATCACCATCGACACCACTCCCGGCGGGTATACGCGGCTGGTGACCTTCGCCGATGCCCACGCCGCCCGGCGTGTCTGGGCGATCGAGGGCACTGGCGGCCACGGCGCGGGCCTGGCCCGGCACCTGACCCACCGCGGCGAGATCGTCATCGAACTCGACCGGCCCGAACGAGCCCGACGCCGCAACGGCGCCAAGTCAGACCCGCTGGACGCGATCCGGGCCGCCCGTGAAGCCCTGGCCCGTCCCCGGCTCGGCACTCCCCGCCAGGCCGGTGACCGGCAGGCACTCTCGGTTCTGCTGGCCGCACGCCGCTCCGCGGTCCAGTCGGCCACCGACGCCCAACGTCAACTGTTCAGCCTCGTCATCGCCGCGCCCGAACCGGTCCGGGCACGCTTCCGAGGCCAGAAACTGCCCGCGATGCTCACCACCGCCACCCACCTACGGACTCACCGTTGCTGGGACACCGAGACCACCACGACCATCACCGTGCTTCGTGACCTGGCCAGACGCGTGGCCGCCCTGACAACAGAAGCAGCCACACACCGGCAGAAGATCGCGACCATCGTCACCTCCTGGCGCCCGGACCTCCTCGCCCAACCCGGCGTGGGACCCATCGTGGCCGCCACCGTGCTCTGCGCCTGGTCCCACCACGGCCGGATCCACTCCGAAGCCGCGTTCGCCATGCTCGCCGGTACCGCTCCCATCCCCGCCAACAGCGGCCAGACCACCACCCGCTACCGACTCAACCGCCACGGCGACCGTCAACTCAACCGCGCCCTACACACCGTGCTGACCACCAGAATCACCTGCCACCCGGCAACCCGCGCCTACATCCAACGACGCACCACCGAAGGCAAAACCAAACCCGAGATCAAACGATGCCTCAAACGCTACATAGCCCGAGACCTCTACCGCCTACTCCAAAACGACCCACGACCGCTTGACGAACCATAGGAGCGTCCCGCCCGTCCTGGCCCACGGTGGCGGGCGCGGAATTCGGGTGTGCAGCACCGTCGGCCGTCCGAGGATGGTGTCCATGACCGATGCGATGGCCGAACGGTTCCTGCGGGACGGCTTCGTCAAGCTCGACCGTGCGTTCCCCGCCGAGACCGATCCGGCGATCTTCTACGCCGCGCGCGGATTTCTCCGCATCCGACCGCGGTTCACACGGGCGAGGTCGATGGCGGTGAACGACGGCAACAGCGCGAACCACCTCCTAGGCTTGACCATGTGGGTGGCTGCGGAGTGCGCGAACAGACCCGCCCACGCACGAAGAGTCTGAGCCGCAACACATCACGACGGTCCACCGCGCCGGCAACCGGTTCAGGCGACGACCGGGAGGCGATGTGCATGGAAAACCAGGACAAGTCCGACGACACCTTCGAGCCTGGCGCTGTCGACAAGGACCAGCACGGGTGGGCCGAAGACGCGCCCAGCCACGGTGAGGCCAAGGAACGCGTCAAGCAGGCGGGCCGACGCGCCTTCGAGGGCCGCGACACCCAGGACGCCTCACGGGGAGACAACGCACCACCCGACTTCCCCGACAACGTCGGCGAGAGCATGTCGCGTCGGGGAGAGGACATGGTCGACCACGAGGGCAAGGAACGCGGCAGGGTGGACGCCGGAGTGAAGGGCGAATCCCGTCGGCCGGTAGGAAAGTCCACCCCGGCGAACACCACCGGAGTGCGGCCCACCGGACCCACCGACGACGAATCCTAGGAACGGGGCACGAA
>JBAUUM010000326.1:0-1943 GCA_049582705.1 Actinocatenispora sp. | reverse complement strand
GCTCGGTGGCGTGCCGTCCGGCATGGGCACCCGCAGCTCCCGGAGCCGCAGCTCGGCCCGGGGGCGGCTGGGCGCCGGGCTGGTGGACGTGCCGCCGGTACCGCTGCGCGACCCGGCCACCGCCGTGATGTCCGACCCGCAGGTGTCCGAGGCACGCCGGTACTGCACCAGCTGCAACGAGCCGGTCGGTCGCGGCCGGGACGGCTCACCGGGGCGGACCGAGGGATTCTGCCCGCACTGCGGCACCCGGTTCTCGTTCCTGCCCGGTCTGGCCTCGGGTGACGTGGTCGACGACCGCTACGAGATCCTCGGCTGTCTCGCGTACGGTGGCCTCGGCTGGATCTACCTGGCCCGCGACCGGCACGTGAGCGACGGCGGCGCGGACCGCTGGGTCGTCCTCAAGGGACTGATCAACAGCGCGGACCCGGACGCGATGGAGTCGGCGGAGGCGGAGCGCCGGTTCCTGGTCGAGGTCGACCACCCGAACATCATCAAGATCCACGACTTCGCGCGGCACCCGGACCAGCGGACCGGCGAACTCGTCGGGTACATCGTCATGGAGTACGTGGGCGGCCAGTCACTCAAGGACCTGGCCATGGCACACCGCGGGGACCACGGGCAGCGGGAGCCGCTCCCGCTGCCGCAGGTCCTCGCGTACGGGCTCGAGGTCCTGCCGGCGCTCGGCTACCTGCACGACCGGGGCGTCGTGTACTGCGACTTCAAGCCGGACAACGTGATCCAGGCCGAGGAACAGCTCAAGCTGATCGACCTGGGCGCGGTGCGGCGGATCGACGACCAGACCGGTGCGATCTACGGCACCCCCGGCTACCAGGCACCGGACGTCGCCACGCACGGGCCGACGGTGGGCTCCGACCTCTACACGGTGGGCCGCGCCCTGGCCGTGCTCAGCTTCCAGTTCTCCGGGTTCTCCACCCGGTACGCCGAGAAGCTGCCGGAACCGTCCGAAGTGGACCTGTTCGCTCGGGAGCAGTCCTTCCACCGGCTGCTGTGCCGGGCCACCCACCCCGATCCGGCGTACCGCTTCGACTCGGCCGCGTCCATGGCCGACCAGCTGCTCGGGGTACTGCGTGAGGTGCTGTCCGCGGCGGACAACGTGCCGCGGCCCTCGGTGTCCACGATGTTCACCGCGGAACGGCAGGCGTTCGGGACCGTCGCGGGTTCGGTGTCGCGGGAGGGTCCGGGCGACGACCGGCTGGACAGCCGCGAGGTGGCCGAGCTGCTGCCGCTTCCGCTGGTGGACCCGGCCGACCCGGCCGCCGGTTTCCTCGCCACGCTGAACACCTCCGGACTGGCCGAGACGGTCACCGCGCTGCGCACCGCACCGGTGTACAGCCTGGAGGTCGCGCTGCGGCTGGTCCGCGCCAACCTGCAGCTCGGCGACATCGCGGCGGCCGACACCGAGCTGGCGCGCTGGGACACCGGCGAGGTGGACTGGCGGTACGACTGGCACCGTGGCCTCCGGGCGCTGGTGGTGGGCGCACCGCAGGACGCGCTCGCCTCGTTCACCGCGGTGGCCTGCGCCCTGCCGGGTGAACCGGCCGCCCAGCTGGCCGAGGGTGCGGCCGCGGAACTGGCCGACTCCGCGCAGCTCGCGATCGCGAGATACCTGCGGGTCTGGCGGGTGGACCGCGGGTTCGTCAGCGCCGCGTTCGGGCTGGCCCGCCTGCTGCTGCGGCACGGTGACCGGATCAGCGCGGTCACGGTGCTCGACGAGGTGCCGGACTCCTCCAGCCGGTACGTGCCGGCGCAGGTGGCGGCGGTGCGTGCCCGACTCGACCCCCGGCCTGGCGCGGTCGGCGAGCCGGACCTGCTCGACGCGTCGGCCCGGCTGGAACGGCTCACCCTCGACCCGGGCCGGCAGGCGCAGCTCGCCGTGGAGGTGTTCGGCGCGGCGCTGCACTGGATCGGGGTCAGCGCCGAGC
>JBAUUM010000325.1:0-1533 GCA_049582705.1 Actinocatenispora sp. | reverse complement strand
ACCTCGGCCGACGCGTCCGGCCCGGCGACCTCGGCCGACGCGTCCAGCTCGGCGACCTCGGCCGACGCGTCCGGTGCCGTGGGTTCGGCCAGGTCGACGGGTTCGGTCAGCTCGGTCGCTTCGGTGGGTTCCGCCACTTCTGGCGGCTCGAACGCGTCGGGTTCAGGCACGTCCGGGGTCTCGGCCATGCCCGAAGGCTCAGGCACGCCCGGAGGCTCGGCCACGTCGGCATGCTCGGCCGCGGCAGCGGGCTCGTCGACGCCCGCGGGTTCGATCGTCTCGGCGGGTTCGACCCTGCTGGCGGGCTCGACCGCATCGGCCGGCTCGACACGGGACGGCGCGTCGTCGGACGGCTCGGCCGCGTCGGACGCCGCGTCGGCGGGGTCGTCGTCGGGCTCCGACGCGCGCGCCCACGGAGGCGTCCAGGCCGCCAGACTGTCCGCCAGGGACCCGGCCGGCGCGGTGTCCGGCTCGGTGCCCCCACCATCGACGCGCTGCTCGTCGGCGGCCTCCCAGGCGTCGCCATCGGCCGGCGTCCGCGGGTGTTCGTCGGCCTCGACCGTGTGCCGGTACGTTTCGCCGCTCACGTCGGCGTCTCCTCTGCTGAACTCGGCCGGTCGGGTTGTCGGGCGGGCGTGCCGCCTCCCGGTGCCGCCTGTTCCGGCGGCGTTCCGGCGTACTCGTCGATGGTGAGCTCGCCGGCCTGGGTACCACCGGTCCAGCGGACCGTCAGCTCGCCCAGGGCCTGCAACTGCTCGAATCCGACCATGTTCTCCCGGTAGAGCTCCAGCAGGGCGAGGAAGCGCGCCACCATCTCCAAGGTGGACCCGCAGTCCGCGCAGAGCGTCCGGAACGTCGCGATGCCGAGGCGCTGCAGCCGGTCGCTGAGGATCGCCGCGTGTTCGCGGACGCTGACCCGGACCATGTGCACGTGGTCGATGCCGACCACCGGCGGAACCTTCGGCGTCATCGCCCGCGCCGCCAACCGCGCGAACCGCTCCAACCCGATGCCGATCATGATCTCCGGTAGCACCTCGGCGTACCGCGGCTCCAGGCCCACCATGCGTGGATGCCGGAGCGAGGCCCCGGACTCCAGGCGGGACAGGTACGCCGCGGCCTCCTTGAACGCCTTGTACTGCAGCAGCCGCGCGAACCGCAGGTCCCGCGCCTCCAGCAGAGCCAGGTCCTCCTCGTCCTCGACCTCGGCGGCGGGCAGCAGTCGCGCGGCCTTCAGGTCCAGCAGGGTCGCCGCGATGACCAGGAACTCGCTGGCCTCGTCCAGGTCCCACCCGGTCCCGCCGGCACGGATGTGCGCGATGAACTCGTCGGTGACCTTCGACAGGGAGACCTCGGTGACGTCCAGCTTGTGCTTGCTGATCAGCTGCAGCAGCAGGTCGAACGGCCCCTCGAAGTTCGCCAGCCGGACGCTGAAGCCGGACCGCCGCTGCTCGGGTTCCGCGACCGCCGCGGCCGGGTCGTCCGACGCGTCGTCCGGCTCCCGCCCCGCCGGCACCGGGCCGTCCGGTGCCGAGG
>JBAUUM010000324.1:0-13337 GCA_049582705.1 Actinocatenispora sp. | reverse complement strand
GTCACGTGCCGCGTCCCACCAGTCGTTGCTCCAGCCGATCGACAGCTGCCCGGCCAGTACCGCGACGCACACCGCGGCGGCGCCACCGGTTCCGCGCCCGACCACCACGGCCAGCGTCGTCGCCACGACGGTGACCGCGACGGTGGGTTCCGGATGGCAGCCACGCACCAGGCCGTACGCGCCGCGAACCACTTCCCGCACGCGGCCAGTCTGCCGGTACGGGACCGTCCGGGCCGCCGGGCGTTCGAAGATCCACCAGATTCCGCCGAACCGAGCGAAGCCGCGCCCCGTGTGAAAGTCTCGGAAGGTGGTACTCCTGAGGGGCGGTCGAGACGCTGTCCGCAACGATCCAGGCCAGTACGACGTGCTGGTCGACGAGTGGTGGCGGCCGGACGGCGAGTTCGCCGCGCTGCACTGGCTTGCGGCCGCCCGCGCCCGACTGGTACCCCCGGCGTCCCGTCCCGGTGCGGTACTGGTGGACCTCGGTTGCGGTGGCGGTCTGATCGGCCCCGCGGTTCGTGGTCGCGGGTACCGGCACGTGGGTGTCGACCAGGTGCACAGCTCGCTGCCGGTGGCGGCGCGGCACGGGGTGACCGGGGTACGCGCCGACGCGTACCGGGTGCCGTTGCGGTCCGGTTGCGCCGACGTCGTGGTGGCCGGGGAGATCCTGGAGCACGTGGCGGAGCCGGGCCGGATCGTCGCCGAGGCGGCCCGGTTGCTGCGGCCGGGCGGTGTGCTGGTCGGCGACACGATCGCGGCGACGGCGGTGGCGCGTTTCGTGGCGGTGACCGTCGCCGAACGGGTGCCCGGTCTGGCGCCCCGCAACATCCACGACCCGGCCCTGTTCGTGTCGCCGCGCGAGGTGCTCGCGCACTGCCGGCTGTCCGGACTGGACGGTGCGGTACGGGGGCTGCGCCCGGTCGCCGGTGACCTGTTCCGGTTCCTCGCCACGCGACGTGGTCCGGTGCGGATGGTGCCGACGGCGGCCACGGTCGGCATGTACCAGTTCCGGGCGGTGAAGCGGAATCCCGGACCGTCGGGCGGCGGTCGCGCCGCCGAGGAGTACCGATCGAGGAGTGCCCGATGACCGAAACTCCGGTTCGACTGGCCGATCCACGCACGGCGGTGAGTACGGCGGCCGGCCTGGTGCCCGGGTTCGCCGCCCGCGCCGCGGGCTACGACCGGGACGGCGCACTGCCCGCCGCCGACCTGGCCGAACTACGCGACGCGGGCCTGCTCGGCCTGATGGTGCCGGCCCGGTTGGGCGGCCCGGGCGCCGGCTTCGCCGACTACGCCGAGGTGGCCATGGAACTGGGCCGGGGCAACGGGGCGACCGCGCTCATCTTCAACATGCACGCGTCGGTCACCGGCGCGCTGGCGCACACTCCCGACGAGCTGGCCCGCGCGCTGGGCGCACCGGACGCGTACTTCGCCGCCCGGGACGAGATCCTGTCCGGCGCGCTCGGCGGCGCCCGGTACGCGGTCGCGATGAGCGAGCGGGGCGCCGGGTCCCGGCTGTCCGAGATGGCCACCCGGTACCGCCCGGACGGCGACGGCTTCCTGATCCAGGGGGAGAAGACGTTCGTGTCGGGCGCGGAGGGCGCGGACGGCTATCTGGTGGCGGCCCGGTCGGCGGACGAGCCGGACCGGGTGTCGCAGTTCCTGGTGCCGCCCGGCGACGGTGTGACGGTCGAACCCAACTGGGACTCGATGGGCATGCGGGCCACCGCGAGCCACGACCTGCGGCTGTCCGTACGGGTCGGTCCGGCGGCGTTGCTCGGCGGCATCGAGGGGCTCGCCGTACTGGTCGCGCAGGTGATGCCACAGTGGCTGGTGGCCAGCTACGCGGCGGTGTACGTCGGCGTGGCCCAGGCCGCCCTGGACGCTGCGGTGTCGCATGTGGAGAGTCGCGGGCTGGGTCGGCTGCCGGCGGTACGGGCCCGGCTGGGGCGCGCCGACGCGGACGTGGCCGCGGCCCGGCTGACCGTACTGGAGGCGGCCCGCCGGGTGGACGAGCAGCCCGGTGACCTGATCACGAACCGCTGGGTGTGGCGGGCGAAGCTGCTCGCCGGCGACACGGCGGCCCGCGTCGCCGCGAACGTGCTGGAGGCCGCCGGTACCCAGGCGACCCGGCGCGGTCATCCGCTGGAGCGGCTGTACCGGGACGCCCGGTGCGGGGCGCTGCAGCCGGCGACCAGTGACGTGTGCGCCGACTGGTTGGGGGTGGCCGCCCTGGGCGGTGACCCGCACGCCGACGCGGCGACCCCTCGGTGGTGACCGGGTGAGGCCGGTACTGGCGGGGCTCGGCGCCGCCTTTCCGCCGAGCCTGGCGCAGTCCCAGCTCTGGCAGGGCTTCTTCGCCGAGCACTACCGCGGCGTGCGGACCGCGGCGCGGATCTTCCAGCATGCCGGGGTCGAGTACCGCCACGCCGCGGTGAACCCCCTGGCGGAGAACATCTCCGGGGTCGGTACCGGCGGCCGGATGGACCGGTACGTGACCGAGGCGCTGCCGCTGGGGCGTGCCGCGGTCGACGCGGCCATGGCGGACGCGGGGCTCGCTCCGGACGACGTCGGGCTGCTCGCGGTGGTCTCCTGCACCGGGTACGCGACGCCCGGGATCGACATCCTGCTGGCCCGCGACCTCGGCCTGCCGGCGGGGGTGCAGCGCCTGCTGATCGGCCACATGGGCTGCTACGGGGCGTTGCCGGGGCTCGCGGCCGTCTCCGACTTCGTCGTGGCCCGGCAGCGCCCGGCGGTACTGCTGTGCGTGGAGGTCACGTCCCTGCACATGCAGCCCGCGACGCGGGACGTGTCCCAGGTGGTGGCGCATGCCCTGTTCTCGGACGCGGCCGCCGCGCTGGTGCTGCGGCCGGACGCGGGTACCGGTGCCGGGGTGGCCCTGGAGGTGGTGGACCTGGCGGCCGCGACCGACACGAGTACGGCGGACCAGATGACGTGGGAGGTCACCGACCACGGGTTCCGGATGGGGCTGTCGCCCCGGGTACCCGATTCCCTGGCCGCCCAACTGCCGGCGATGGTCACGGACCTGTTGGGGCGGTACGACCTGACCCCGACGGACGTGGCGGGCTGGGCGGTTCATCCGGGCGGCCCCCGGATCCTGGACGTGGTGCAGAAGGAGCTGGGCCTGCCACCCGAGGCGCTGACCCCGTCCCGGGAGACGTTGCGCCGGCACGGCAACTGTTCGTCGGCGACGGTGCTGGTCGTACTGCGCGACCTGCTGGCCGGCGGTGTCCGTCCCGGCGGCCACGTGGTGGCCCTCGCGTTCGGCCCGGGCCTGACCCTGTACGGGGTGCTGCTCCGGGCGGTCTGACGGCGCAGTACCGCCTTGCGTGGGTGGCGTCGAGACTGGTTGGTGGCCGTGCCCGACCCGGTGTCGGTCAGCGGGTGAGGGCGGGCAGCTGGCCGGTGAAGCCGTCCGCGCTGCGGCCGGCCGGCACGAGTGTGACCAGCTTCCCGACCTTGTCCACGAGGAGCGCCGCGCCGGTGTGGATGTCCGGGGTGCCCTTGACGCTGTCCGCGACGGCCGTGAACAGCGCGCCGTCCGGGTCGGTGAGGGCGCGGACCCGCAGCGTGCCGGGTAGCGGCGGGAGGGAGGGCTGGTCGCGTCCACCGACGACGAGTACCGGCACCTTGCTCTCGGTGGCCGCCCGCGCGGCCCCGGTGATCAGCCCGGCGCAGTCGCAGGCCCGGGTGAGCAGAATGACCGCCGGATGCAGGTCGCGCAGCGCGACGCTCCGGCCGTCCGGATCGGCCAGGTCGATGGCCGGCAGCGACTCCCCGATACGCAGCGTGGCGGCTGCCGCCGTCGGTACGACGCCGGGGTCGCGTGCGTTGCCCTCGGGCGTGCCGGACTGCGAGTTGCCGGACTGGGTGTTGCCGGACGGCCACATGGCGGCGAAGAGGCTGGTCGTGGCGACGAGTACGGCCATGATGACGAGTACGAGCGGCAGGGCGAGATGCCGCAGTCGGCGGCTGGACCGCAGTCCGTACTTCCGGAACAGCAGGTCACGGCGTAGTTCGCGGCGGATCCGGGCGCTCTCCGCGCGGAGTTCGGAGGGGTCGTCGGGAATGACGATGCGACCCCATTCGGGCGGGAAGCCGCGGAGTCCGTCAGGGTCCGGCGGCCTGCGGCCGCCGTCGTCATCACCGAGTGGCCCGCTCACCGCTGCCTCCTAGGCCGCCGCCGCTCCACCTAGTGCCGCTGTACCTCCACTGTCCCTCACCTTCGGTTCCCGCACCAGATATCCGGCAGTGAGAGATCGGATTCTCATTACGAGAGGCACCCTAACAGGACGAAACGGTATCTAACTTTCGGTGAAAGGGATAGTACTCTTCGTTAAAAGAGTTGGCCTGGTTCAGACGGAGGTGGCGTTTGTCAAGTTCAGTAGGCCTCCTCACACGGCCCTGACCTGCGGTTTTGGGGACCTCCGGGCTCCCGGTTAACGGGCACTCCGTGTTACCCTTGACACAGCGAAAGGGGTTTCGAACCTATGGCTTTCAGTGTCGGCGAGACCGTTGTCTACCCCCACCACGGGGCCGCACTCATCGAGGCAATCGAGACCCGGACCATCCGGGGCGAAGAGAAGCAGTATCTCGTGCTCAAGGTTGCACAGGGTGACCTGACCGTGCGAGTTCCTGCGGAAAACGCTGAGATCGTCGGTGTCCGGGAAGTAGTTGGCGAGGAGGGCCTCAACAAGGTCTTCGACGTTCTCCGTGCCCCACACACGGAGGAGCCGACCAACTGGTCGCGACGTTACAAGGCGAATCTGGAGAAGCTGGCGTCCGGCAACCCGTTGAAGGTTGCCGAAGTCGTCCGTGATCTGTGGCGTCGGGAACGGGAGCGCGGGTTGTCGGCCGGCGAGAAGCGCATGCTCGCCAAGGCCCGTGACATTCTGGTCGGCGAGGTGGCGCTTGCCGAGAAGAGCACCAAGGACGAGGCTGAGTCGCTGCTCGACCGCGTGCTCTCCTCCGAGGCCTGACACCGCCGAGCGTCAGCAACAGAGTGCCAACAATCGGTAGTGGTAGTAAGGACCGCGACGTGACCGCGTCAACGCAGCAACGCGGTGACGTCGCGGTCTTGGTTCCGGCGGCCGGACGCGGTGAGCGTCTCGGCCCCGGCCTGCCCAAGGCCCTGCGAGAACTGGCCGGCACGTCCCTGCTGGCCCACGCCGTCCGCAGGCTGTCCTCGGCGTGCAGCGTCGGTCACCTGGTGGTCGCGGTACCGCCGGGCGGCGTCGCGGAGGTGCAGGCGATGCTGGCGCCGGTCCTGGCCGACTCCGGAGTCACGCTGACCGTGGTCGTCGGCGGCGCCGAGCGGCAGGCATCGGTCGCCCTCGCGCTCGCGGCCGTCCCGGACGAATACCAGATCGTGCTGGTGCACGACGCTGCCCGTGCGTTCGCGCCGGCCGCCCTGGCCGACCGGGTCGCCGCCGCGGTCCGCGCCGGTCACGGCGCCGTGATACCCGTACTGCCGGTCGTGGACACCATCAAGCGGGTCGACGCGGACGGCGCCGTCGAGGCGACGGTGGACCGTTCGGTACTGCGCTCGGTGCAGACCCCGCAGGGCTTCCAGCGTGCCGTACTGGCCGCCGCGCACCGCGCCGCGCTCGCCGAACCGGACCGACCCGCCACCGACGACGCCGGGCTGGTGGAGCGGATGGGTGGCACGGTCGCCACCGTTCCCGGCGACGACGCCGCCCTCAAGATCACCCGGCCGTTCGACCTGGAGGTCGCCGCGCTGCTGGTCGACCGCTGACCGGCGCCGGCGGCCGATCCGTCCCGGCCCGACCACCGGCCCCAATCGGTCCGGGTCCCGGCCCCGATCGGTCCCGGTCCCGGTGGTCGGGCCGGCGTCGACGCGTAGGCTGACCAGCCGTGATCATTCCGCGGGTGGGTATCGGTACCGACGTGCACGCCTACGACCCTGACCGGGAGTGCTGGGTCGCCGGACTGCTCTGGCCGGACGCCCCCGGCCTGGCCGGCCACTCCGACGGCGACGTCGCGGCGCACGCGGTCTGCGACGCGCTGCTGTCCGCCGCCGGACTCGGGGACCTGGGCAGCAACTTCGGCACCGCCGAACCGGAATGGGCCGGCGCCCCGGGTACCCGGCTGTTGGCCGAGACGACCCGCCGCGTGCACGCGGCCGGCTTCCAGATCGGCAACGTGGCGGTACAGCTCATCGGCCGCGCGCCGCGGCTCGGATCACGGCGGGGCGAGGCGCAGGACACGCTGTCCACCGCGATCGGCGCGCCCGTCCAGCTCTCCGCCACCACCACCGACGGGCTCGGCTTCACCGGACGGGGGGAGGGGCTCGCGGCGTTGGCCACGGCCCTCGTTCACCCGACCGGATCCGCCTGATATGCGTCGCGCCCGATGATGGTTAGGCTCGGATCATGACTGGGGAGCCGGACGAGGTCCGCGGCGCGGGGGCCGACGTACGCACCTTCATCCAGCGTGCCGACCTGCTGGACGACCTCGGGCACTACGCGGAGGCCGCCGAGGAACTGCGGGACGCGCTCCGGCTCGAACCGGACAATCCAGAGGCCCTGGCGACCCTCGGCATGGTGCAGTTCCGGGCCGGTCGGGCGCCCCAGGCTCTGGTGTCGGCGCGGGCGGCGCTCGCGGTACAGCCGGATCACCTGCTCGGCCAGGTCGTGCAGGGCCACGTGCTGGCCTCGCTGGGCAGCCGCGCCGAAGCGCTCGCCGCAGCCGACGAACTGCTCGCCGTGGACCCGGGGTCCTGGCTCCGCCAGGTGCACTTCGCCACGATCGTCCGCCAGGTCCGCAACGGCCAGGCCAGCCTGGACGCGGCGTGGTCGGCGGTGAAACTGGCGCCCGACGAGCCGCAGACGCACCTGGCGCTCTCCGCCGTCGCCGCCGATCTCGGCCTCCGCGAGATCGCCGCGCACGCGCACGCCGAGGCGGTACGGCTGGATCCGCGGGTCGCCGAGGTCACGCCGCCCGATCCGCTGCGGATGCGGCCGGGTCGGCCGTCGGGACGCCCCGCGCCCGACGAGATGACGTCGGACGCCGAGCACGACGCGGGGTCGGCCGAGGACGTGCCGGGCGGCCCGCGTGCGCCGGGAGACCTGTCCGGCCCGGGCGGCACGGGGACGGGCCTGCGTACCGGGGTGTCCCGGTTCCTCGCCTTCGGTGCCCTCTACGCGTGGGGCGGTCCGCTGCTGATCGCCCTGTGGATGCTGGTCGGTACGACGGCGGCACAGGTCGTCTCGGGCGTGGCCGGCGTCCTGGGTGTCGTGGTGTTCGGCAGTTTCCGGGCCCAGCCGCGCACCGGCCCCGAACCGGTACTGCGGGTCCTGGGGCGGTTGGACCGCTGGTTGGCCGCGGCGTGCGTGGCGGTGCTGGCGTGTCCGCCGATGCTGCTCGCGTACGCGGTGAGCGGCACGCCGTGGCCGCTGGGCGTGATGATCCTGCTCGGTGCCGGCGCGTTCGCCGCGCTGGTCCTCCGCGCCCACGACGTGGGCCGGCCGGGCGCCCCGCGCCGCTGACCCTCGGGTACCGCCCCCGTACCGCCCGCGATCCGCGCTGCCCGCCGGTACCGCCTGCGATCTGTCCCGCGCCGTGATTCCGTGCGCGGCCGCTGCGGCCACCGCCCGCCTCATCTGTGCAGCGACACGCCGATTGGCACGGCGTGTCACTGCACAGTGTGGAAGGCCTGCTTGTTCTGTGCAGCGAAACGCCGATTGGCACGGCGTGTCACTGCACAGTGTGGGACGTCGCCTCGTTCTGTGCAGTGACACGCCGATTGGTTTGGCGTGTCGCTTCACGGTTTAGGGCGCCTGCTTGTTCTGTGCAGTGACACGCCGACTGGCACGGCGTGTCACTGCACAGAATGGGCGCGTGACAAGGTGCGAACCTCGTGCCGGAGAGTGGAACTACGGCTTGCGGGCCCAGGTCCACGCGTAGGCGGTGTCCTCACAGGACAGAGCCGGTTCGCACAGGTCGAGCGGGCGGAACGTGTCGACCATGACGGCGAGCTCGTCGAAGAAGTCGACGCCGATCGCGCGCTCCGCGGCACCCGGCTGCGGGCCGTGCGTGAAGCCGGACGGGTGCAGCGAGATCGAGCCCTGCTCGATGCCGGAACCGCGCCGGGCCTCGTAGTTCCCGCCCGTGTAGAAGATCATCTCGTCGGAGTCGACGTTGTGATGGTTGTACGGCACGGGAATCGCCAGCTCGTGGTAGTCCACCTTGCGCGGCACGAACGAGCAGATCACGAAGTTCGGACCCTCGAACGTCTGGTGCACCGGCGGCGGCTGGTGCAGCCGCCCGGTGATCGGCTCGAAGTCGTGGATCGAGAACACCCACGGGTAGAGGCAGCCGTCCCAGCCGACGGCGTCGAACGGGTGCTGCGCGTACACGAACCTGGTCCAGCCGCCGCGCTGCTGGACGAGCACCTCGACCTCTGCCTCGTCGACCACCAGCGGCTCGTCGGGTCCGCGCAGGTCACGCTCGCAGTAGGGCGAGTGCTCCAGGAACTGGCCGCGGACCGACAGGTACCGCTTCGGCGGTCCGATGTGCCCGGTCGACTCGACCGCGAGTGTCCGCAGTGGACGGTCGCCGGTCGGCACCACGCGGTAGATCACCGACATGGGGATGATCACGTAGTCGCCCGGGGAGACGTCCATCGCGCCGAAGGCGGTCTCGACCCGGGCGGTGCCGTCCTCGACGTACAGGCACTCGTCGCCGATCGCGTTGCGGTACAGCGGGCTGGGCCGGTCGGCGACGGAGTAGGAGACCCGGACGTCGTCGTTGGCGAGCAGGTGCTGGCGGCCCAGGACCGGGTCGGCGCCGCCGCTGTCCAGCTTGTGGGTCTGCAGGTGCCGGGGCTTGAGCGGGTGGTTCGCGGCGCGCTTCCAGGTGGGCGCGTCGAACGCCTCGGCGGACAGGATCGCGGTCGGTGGATGCCGGTGGTACAGCAGGGAGGAGTCGCTGGAGAACCCCTCCTGGCCCATCAGCTCCTCCTTGTAGAGCGAGCCGTCGGGCTGCCGGAACTGGGTGTGGCGTTTCGGTGGGATCTCGCCCACGCGCCGGTAGTACGGCATCGGACCTCCAAAAGGTACGCGCGGCGCTGCGCGGCACAGTTTTCGTCGCCGTCTGTTGTCGCCGTCTTGTTGTCCGCAACTCACGTCCGATAAACGGACATTGTTGTCCTATATCTGTAGCCTCGACTAAGGTCGGCGCCATGTCAACCGTCGCACGGTCCACCGGCGGCCCGCCGGGAATCCCGTCGCTGCTCCGGCGCCTGGTCGACGACGCGGCCCTGTTCCCGCCGGGCAGCGCGTCGATGGACGTCGCCGTCGCCGAGCACCGCCACCACCGGAGCGCGCCGTACGCCGATCTCGTCGGCCCGCTGCTGGTGCCGTCCGGCCGGGTCGACGAGCTGCGGTCCCTGCTGGGCAGCGGGCCCGCCCTGGAGGTGGGCCTGATCGGCGACGGCACCGGCCTGTCCGGCCTGCGCGCCGCCGTCGAGGTCGTCCTCGCCGACCCCCGGTTGCGGCTCCGCCAGGTCGAGCACCCGGCGGACACGGCGTCCGCACCCGCGGTCCTGGAGGTCGCGCGGGTGCTCGCGGAGATCCCCGACACCGAGCGGTACGTCGAGATCCCCCGCGGAACCGCCTGGCTGGACGCGGTACGCGCGCTGGCCGGCCAGCCGTGGAACCAGCCGGTCGGCGCGAAGCTGCGCACCGGTGGCCTGCGTGCGGACGCGTTCCCCACGGACGACGAACTGGCCGCCTTCCTGACCACCTGCCTCGACGCCGGTCTGCCGTTCAAGCTGACGGCCGGGCTGCACCACGCCGTCCGGCACACCGCGGCGGAGACCGGCTTCGAACACCACGGGTACCTCAACGTGCTCGCCGTGGTCGGGGACACGCGCCGGCCCGACGTCCCCGACGTGGTCGCCGAGCGTCGCGGCGGTCCGCTGGCCGAGCGGGTACGGACACTGCTCGGCGGGGCCGACACCAGCCGACGCTGCTTCCGGTCGTACGGTTCGTGCAGCGTCGCGGAGCCGCTCACCGACCTGGCGGACCTCGGCCTGCTGGACCGTCAACTGCTCGAACACCTGCCGGCGCCACGAGAGGGGCACGCGTGAACAGCTGGGTCGAGGTGCCGGGGGGCTCACCGTTCCCGGTGACCAACCTGCCGTACGGCATCGTTAGCCGCGACGGTGGTCGCCCGCACGTCGGCGTGGCGATCGGCGACCACGTGCTGTCGCTGGCCGCGCTGGCCGGTGCCGGCCTGCTGGACGACGCGCTGCGTGACCCCGCCCTGGGCGTGGTGCACCGCGACGTCCTCACCGCGCCCTCGCTCAACCCGTTCATGGCGCTGGGGCCCGACGTGTGGCGTGCGGTGCGTGACCGGCTGACCGAGCTGCTGACCGACGAACGGCACGCGGCGGCGGTGCGCCCGGCCCTGGTGCCCCGGGCGCAGCTGCGTACGCATCTGCCGGTCGAGGTCGCCGACTACGTCGACTTCTACTGCTTCGAGGAACACGCCACCAACGTCGGCCGGATCTTCCGGCCGGACCAGGCCCCGCTGCTGCCCAACTGGAAGCGGCTGCCGGTCGGCTACCACGGCCGCGCCGGCACCATCGTGGTGTCCGGCACCGACATCGTGCGGCCGTGCGGTCAGCGCCTCGTCGACGGCGAGCCGCAGTACGGGCCGAGCCTGCGCCTGGACATCGAGGCCGAGGTCGGCTTCATCGTCGGCGGGTCGAGCGCGCTCGGCGCCCGGGTGGGCACCGAGGACTTCGACCGGCACGTGTTCGGCGCGGTACTGCTCAACGACTGGTCCGCCCGTGACATCCAGGCGTTCGAGTACGTTCCGCTGGGCCCGTTCCTGGGCAAGTCGTTCGCGACCAGCATCTCGCCCTGGGTGGTGCCGCTGGACGCGCTGGCCGCGGCGCGGACCGACCCGCCGGTGCAGGACCCGGCCCCGGCCGACTACCTGTCGCCCGCCGGCCCGGCGTACGACCTGTCGCTCGCGGTGACGTGGAACGGCACCACCGTCTCCCGGCCGCCGTTCGCCGGCATGTACTGGACGGCCGCGCAGCAGCTCGCGCACCTCACCGCGAACGGCGCCAGCCTGCGCACCGGGGACCTGTACGCGTCCGGCACGGTGTCCGGCCGGCCGCCGGAGCAGCGTGGCTGCTTCCTGGAGCTGACCTGGGCCGGTCAGAACCCGGTGACCCTGGCCGACGGCACTACCCGGACGTTCCTGGCCGACGGCGACACGGTCAGCATCACGGCCACCGCGCCGGGTGCCGCCGGTACGACCATCGGCTTCGGTGAGGTCACCGGCACGGTCCTGCCCGCCCGCTGAACCGGTTCCCGAGCGGGGTGCTGGTGCGGGCGACAGAGAACCGCCGTGGGCCCGCGCTGGGCGGGCACACGGCGGGACGTCCTCAGTTGCCGTACGTGATGACCATCGGCTGCGGGTCGAACCGCATGATCGTCGCCGGTCGCATCACGCCGGTCGGCTTCTCCAGCTGATAGAACAGCTTGAAGCCGCCGTACCGGAAGTTGTGGTACTTCTTCATCGCGTCGCTGACCCAGGTCTTGTACTCGTGGGTCTTCGACTCGTGGTCACCGGCGAAGCCGCCGACCCCGTCGCAGGCGATGACCACGTCGACACGGGCGTCGTCCTGCAGGTTGCGCTTGTCCGCGATCTCCGCCTGACCGGGCGAGTACGGATCCGCGGTGCCGTCGCCGTCCCCTCGGTACTGGTGGATCATGAGGATCTTGCGCGGCATGTGGTACTTCTCCGGGATCTGGGCGACCGCGTCGATGATCGGGTTCAGGTCGCCGGACCGGACGTTGCTCAGGTTCACGCCGGGGATGCCGTTGTGCCGCGGGAACATCCATTCCGGGTCGACGGCCAGGTGGACGAAGTCGTACTTCTCCAGGTACGGCAGGAACCGCCGGACCTCCGGCATGATCTTCGCCTGGCCGAAGTTGAGGTCCAGGAACAGCAGCAGGTCGTGTCGTTCGCAGAAGCGCAGGTAGCGCATGATCTCGGGCCGGGTCAGCCGGTGGTGGTACGTGCCGTCGTCGCCGGGGAAGCCGTCCGGCACGCTGGACACCAGGTCGATGCCCAGCTTGACCGGGTGCGCCGGGTCGAGCCGCTCGTAGGCGGCGCCCTGCCGCTTGAGCCGCTGGTACATGGGCTCGGTGAGGTGGTAGGCCGGGCCGGTCGCCGCGGCGCCCGGGATCCCGTAGTACGCCACGACCCGGTTGTTCGGCAGGACGGCGCCCACGGACGGGTCGAACGGTGACGGCGAGGGACTCGGCGACGGGGACGCCGAACGTTGCGAGTTCGTCCGCGCGGGATCGCCGGACTGGGCGCAGGACAGCAGGCTGAGAGCCGCGACAAGGGCTACGCCAACGGCGGCTGCGGTACGTCGCATATCGGAGGTTCCTCCATCGTCGGTCCGACAGTCGAGGGAGCGCGTGGTGCGGCCGATGTCACTGATTCACGACTTGACGTTACGGCGTCGTCACTCAGTTTTCTTACCCGGGGGGTATGTTCTTTCGCGTTTTATTCGTACTATCCGGACATGACATCACACACCCCTCACACCTCGCTGCTGCGGCGGGCGGTGATCGCGAGCTTCGCAGCGTTGGCCGGCATGTTCGTCGTGACCGCCGGTGCGGCGCAGGCGGCGCCGATCGCTCCCGCCGGCGTGCACGCGGCGGTGCACCCGTCCGCCATCAACGACTGCACCATGGGCGACCTGCCGCCCGAGGCCGCCGACACGGTCGACCTCATCCACTCCAACGGACCGTTCCCGTACCCGGACAACGACGGTGTCGTGTTCGACAACCGGGAGGGCATCCTGCCGGCCGAGTCCGCCGGGTACTACCACGAGTACACGGTCATCACCCCCGGCTCGCCCAACCGTGGCACCCGGCGCTTCGTCACCGGCGGCTCGCCGGTGACCGACCCGCCGCACTACTACTACACGGGCGACCACTACGAGTCGTTCTGCGAGGTCACCGACGCCGGCAGTGGCGGCGGTGGCGGCGTGAGCGCCTGCACCTCCGTCCCGTCGCAGGTCAACGACGAGATCGCGCTCGTCGAGGCCGGTGGCCCGTTCGCGTACGACCAGGACGGCTCGGTCTACGAGAACCGTGAGGGCGTGCTCCCGGCCCAGTCCGCCGGCTACTACCACCTGTACGTGGTGCCCACGCCGGGCGACAGTACGGACGGCAACCGGCGGCTGATCGCCGGAACCGGCAGCGAGTACTACTACACCGCTGACGACTACGGCAGCTTCTGCCAGGTCAGCGCCTGATTCC
>JBAUUM010000323.1:0-2606 GCA_049582705.1 Actinocatenispora sp. | reverse complement strand
GAGCACCGCGGCCGCGGTGGCCGGCGCGAGCGGCCCGCCGGTGGCGACGAGCCGTCGCAGGTCGGTGCCCTCGACGAGGTCCATCACCAGCGCGAGCTCGCCGTCGGCCGCGATGAACTCCCGGGGGCGGACCACCCCGGGGTGGTCCAGCTCGGCCAGTACCGCGCCCTCCTCGCGGAAGGCGGCGACCACGTCGCGTTCCCGGACGACCTCCTGGTGCAGGATCTTGATCGCGACGACCTCGCCGGTGACCCGGTCCAGCGCGCGCCAGACGGTACCGGCCGCGCCCGCCGCGATCTTGTCGCGTAGGGCGTACCGCTGCTCCAGCGTCCCCGCCATGGCCCCTCCCGCATCCTCGTCATTTCACGGTAGGAGAGGGTCCGGGGCCTGGTCGGGGAACTGGCCGGACGTTGGCACGAACGCGGGAGTCAGCGTCCCGCCGGGTTCCGGGCGTCCCCTTCCGGCACCGGGAACGGTGGGTCCGGCGGGCCGTCGGACACGTTCTGCCGGAGCCGGACGAGCAGGTCGTGCAGGGTCACCAGGTCCTTCTCGGTGAACTCGGCCCGCAGCCGCTCGTCGTGCGCCATGGCCGCCGTCCGCAGGCGCAGGAAGGCGGCCTCGCCGTCGTCGGTGAGTTCGACGAGATGGACCCGGCGGTTCTCCGGGTCGCGCCGCCGGGTGATCAGCCCGTCGTTCTCCATCGCGTTCAGGTGGTGGGTCAGGGTCGCTGTCTGGATTCCGACGGCTTCGGCCAGTTCGCGCTGGTTGGTCAGCCGCCGGGTCTTCAGGGACAGCAGGATCAGCCAGGCGGGCCGCCCGCCGCCGGCCGACGTCAGCGTGTCGTCGAAGGCCCGCGTGACGGCCTTGGCGGTCCGGGCGAGCTCGAGCCCGATCGGGATGCGGTGCGGTGGCTGCATGCCTCGATCGTAGGGCACAACATGTCGCCGTCTAACTGATTGACATCTCACAGTTTGATGACTAGCGATTATCCCATTTCGATTGACGCCTCATCGTTAGATGTCTAACGTTGTTGTGGTCAGCCACCACGGCCGCGCGGCGTCGCGGCCACCCACGATCGACGAGGTCGTCATGGACAAGGACACACCGGCGGACCGTCGGGCCACCGGCGCACCGGCCCCGACCCGAGACGCTGGGCCGTACTCGCCTGCGTCTCGGTCGCGCAGCTGATGATCGCCCTGGACGCCACGATCATGACCATCGCCGTGCCGTCCGCCCAGGTCGGACTCGGCTTCTCCGACGCGGACCGCCAGTGGATCATCACCGCCTACACCGTGGCGTTCGGCGGCCTGCTCCTGCTCGGCGGGCGGTTCGCGGACCGCGCCGGACGCCGCCGGGCGTTCCTGATCGGCCTCGCCGGCTTCGCCACCGCGTCCGCGCTCGGCGGTGCGGCACCGAACCTCACGATGCTGGCCGCGGCACGCGCCGCGCAGGGCGCGTTCGCCGCCCTGCTGGCCCCCACCGTGCTCTCGCTGCTCGCCCTCACCTTCACCGAGGCCCGCGAGCGGGCGAAGGCCTTCGGCATCTTCGGCGCCATCGCCGGAGGTGGCGGCGCCGCCGGCCTGGTACTCGGCGGCCTGCTCAGCGAACACCTCGGCTGGCGCTGGTGCCTGTACGTCAGCGTGCCCATCGCGATCGGCACCGCGATCGCCGGCTGGTCCCTGCTCGGCACCCGCACGGGTACGCCGCCGGCCGCACCGGAAGGTTCGCCGGGCTCCCGGCGCCGCCTCGACCTGGTGGGCGCGCTGGCCAGTACCGGCGGGCTCGTCGCCGTCGTCTACGCCTGCGCCCGCGCCGTCCAGCACGGCTGGCTCGCCCCCGACGTACTGGGGCTGCTGGTCACCGGGGTCGTCCTGCTCGCCCTGTTCGTACTGCGGGAAGCGCGCGCCGCGTACCCGCTGCTGCCGCTCCGGATCCTGCGCGACCGCAACCGGGTCGGCGGGTACCTGGCCGTGGCGTTCGCGGTCGCCGGGATGCTCGGTACGTTCCTGTTCCTCACGTACTACCTGCAGGTCGCCCGGGGACTGTCCCCCGTACTGACCGGCCTTGCGTTCCTGCCGCTGTCCGGTGCCGTCTTCGTCAGCTCACAGGTGGCGTCCCGGCTGCTGCCCCGCGTGCCGCCCCGTGCCCTGATCGCCCCGGGGCTGCTGGTCGCCGCCGGCGCCACCGCGCTGCTCACCCGGCTGTCCGTGGACTCCTCGTACGCCACCGGCGTACTGCCCGCCGAGATCCTGCTCGGGCTCGGCATGGGCTGGGTGTTCGCACCGGCCATCAGTACCGCCACCCACCGGCTGAGCGCCCGGGACGCCGGGGTCGGCGCCGCCGTCGTCAACGCCGCGCAGCAGGTCGGCGGATCGCTCGGCGTCGCGTTGCTCAACACCGTCGCGGCCACCACGACCGCCGCCTACCTGGCGGCCCGGTCGCATCCCGGCGGCGCGCACGCCGCCGCCCTGGTACACGGCTACACGGCGGCGGCCACGGTGGCGTCCGGCCTGCTCGTCGCCGCCGAGGACGTCGTTCAGCGTCGGCTCGATGATGTCGTGAACGGTGTCCGGAGTGAGCGCCTGGCTGGACAGGTCGATGACCTT
>JBAUUM010000322.1:0-8858 GCA_049582705.1 Actinocatenispora sp. | reverse complement strand
GTTGAGCCCCGGCGGGTCGGTGGTCGGGCAGCCGGCCGGCCCCGCTCAGCCGGCGTGCCGCCGGGCGGTGGAGACGAGGGCGTTGAGGCGGTCCAGGTGTTGCTGCGCGGCCAGGTACGGGGCGCGGTCCAGCACCATCGCGTTGGGCGCCCGGAACGGGTCGTCGGACCGCACGCCGCCGATGCCGTACGGGGCGAACCTCGGGCTGTGCACCACGAGTACGCCACTGCCGGCCTCGGCCAGGTACTCCAGGTCGGTCACGGCACCGTAGTCGATCACCGTGGCCGGACCGTACGAGTGTTCCGCGGCGGCGTCACGGGCCAGACCCGGCTTGACGATCGCGAGCCGGTCCGACCACGCCACCAGCGCACCTCGGCTCTCCAGCACCAGCCAGGGGTACTCGCCGGGCCGGCAGTGCCGCAGGATCGTGCGGACCGTCATGTCGCTCGGCCGGCCGCCCACGTACGAGGTGCCCGGCCAGCACCGCTGCCGCCCGGCGCGCAGCAGTTCGGTCCGGGACCAGTGGCCGGGCGCGGTCGACGGCAGGCCGACGGCAGGTACCGTGCCCCGCCCCAGCAGGTCCAGGGTGTCGCGCAACAGCGGCACATCCACCGGGTCGACCGCCCCGAAGGACAGCACCGCGCCGGTGGCCCGCCAGGTGGCCCGCAGCCGGGCGGCACGCCGCCCGACGAGCGCGACGTCGGCACCGTCGTGCCGTACCGACCGTTGCGGGCCGAGCTGGGTCAACGCGTCGAGGCCGAGCAGGCGTACGGAGCTGACCGCCACGTGCGTCATCGGCGGGTGCAGCAGGCGGGTGCCGACGACCGCGAGCAGTTGCTCGCCCTCGTAGAGGTGACCGGTGAGGCGGGTGAGCCGGCGCGCCAGCTGCTCCGCGTCGACGCCCGTGCCCAGCGGCGGAAGCTGCACACCGTCACGGTACGCGCCACGCGATGCCACCGCCATGCGGCGACGGGATCCACTGTGGACCGCCCCCCGGGCCGGGAGCCGCCGCCACCGCCACCGGAGCCGGTGCGGTACCGGACGGTCGGTACGAGACGGGCAGGCCCCGGCGGGACGACGCCCGCCGGGGCCTGCGACATTCGGAACGCGGGTCAGACCACGACGCTGACCATCCGACCCGGGACCACGATCACCTTGCGGGGCTCCCGGCCGTCGAGGAACGCGACCACCTTCGCGTCGGCCATCGCCGCCGCGCGCACCGCGGGCTCGTCGGCGTCGGCCGGCAGCTCGACCCGTCCCCGCACCTTGCCGTTGACCTGGACCGGGTAGACCACCGAGTCGGCGACGAGCCAGCGCTCCTCCGCGGTCGGGAACGGCGCGTACGCCAGCGACCCGTCGTTGCCCAGCAGCCGCCACAGCTCCTCGGCCAGGTGCGGCGCGAACGGCGCGATCATCAGCACCAGCGGCTCGGCCACCTCCCGCGGCGCCCCATCGGCGGAGATCTGCACCAGCCGGTTGTTCAGCTCGATGAGCTTCGCGATGGCCGTGTTGAAGCGCAGCTCGGCGGTCTCCGCCCGGACGCCCTCGATGGTGCGGTGCAGCAGGCGCCGGGTGTCGTCGTCGACCGGCGCGTCCACCACGCGCGGCAGACCGGTCTGCTCGTCGACCAGGCTGCGCCACACGCGCTGCAGGAACCGGAAGGAGCCGACGACCGCGCGGGTCTCCCACGGCCGGGAGACCTCCAGCGGGCCCATCGACATCTCGTACACCCGGAACGTGTCCGCGCCGTACGCCTCGCACATCTCGTCGGGAGTCACCACGTTCTTCAGCGACTTGCCCATCTTGCCGTACTCGCGGCGCACCGCCCGGCCCTGGTACTCGTAGCCGTCGGCGGTCTCGGTGACCTCCTCGGCCGGCACGTAGAAGCCGCGGTCGTCGGTGTACGCGTAGGCCTGCACGTAGCCCTGGTTGATCAGCCGGTGGAACGGCTCGAAACTGGCCAGCATGCCCAGGTCGTACAGGACCTTGTGCCAGAACCGCGCGTACAGCAGGTGCAGCACCGCGTGCTCGACGCCGCCGACGTACAGGTCGACGCCGCCGGAGTCCGCGTCGCTGGTCGGACCCATCCAGTACTGCTCGTTGATCGGGTCGACCAGTGCGTCGGCGTTCGTCGGATCCAGGTAGCGCAGCTGGTACCAGCAGGAGCCCGCCCAGTTGGGCATCGTGTTGGTCTCCCGGCGGTACTGCTTCGGCCCGTCGCCCAGGTCGAGCGTGACCTTCACCCAGTCCGACGCCTTGGCCAGCGGCGGCATCGGGCTGGAGTCCGCGTCGGCGGCGTCGAAGGTGACCGGGGAGAAATCGTCCACGTCGGGCAGCTCGACCGGTAGCATCTCGTCCGGCAGGGCGACCGGTCGACCGTCGGTGTCGTACACGACCGGGAACGGCTCGCCCCAGTACCGCTGCCGGCTGAACAGCCAGTCGCGCAGCCGGTAGGTGACGGTCGGCTCGCCGTGCCCGTGCTCGACCAGCCAGTCGGTCATCGCCTTCTTGGCCTCGTCGATGGACAGCCCGTCCAGGAAGCCGGAGTTCACCGCGGGGCCGTCACCGGTGTACGCCTTGCCGTCGAACCCGTCCGACGGCTGCACCGTCCGGACGATCGGCAGGTCGAAGACCTCGGCGAACTCCCAGTCCCGCTCGTCCTGACCGGGCACCGCCATGATCGCGCCGGTGCCGTAGCCGACGAGCACGTAGTCGGCGACGAAGATCGGGATGCGGGTTCCGTTGACCGGGTTCGTGGCGTACGCGCCGGTGAACACACCGGTCTTCTGCTTGTTCTCCTGTCGCTCCAGGTCCGACTTGGCCGCGGCCTGCCGCCGGTAGGCGGCCACCGCCTCGGCCGGGTCGGCCGCGCCGGTGGTCCACGCGTCGCGGGTGCCCTCCGGCCACGTCCCGCCCGCCGACGCGACCAGCCGGTCGACCGTCGGGTGCTCCGGGGCCAGCACCATGTACGTGGCGCCGAAGACGGTGTCCGGGCGGGTGGTGAAGACCCGTACCGGCTCCGCGGGCGTGTCGAAGTCGATGTACGCCCCCCGGGACCGGCCGATCCAGTTGCGCTGCATGAGCTTGACCGGTTCCGGCCAGTCCAGCGTGTCCAGGTCGTCCAGCAACCGGTCCGAGTACGAGGTGATCCGCATCATCCACTGCGCCAGGTTGCGCCGGAAGACGGGGTAGTTGCCGCGTTCGGACCGGCCCTCGGGCGTGACCTCCTCGTTGGCCAGTACGGTGCCCAGCCCCGGGCACCAGTTGACCGGCGCCTCGGACCGGTACGCCAGCCGATGACCGGCCAGCACCTGCTCCTGCCGCACCGGGGTCAGCTCGGCCCACGGCCGGCCGTCCGGGGTCGCCCGGCTGCCGTCGGCGAACTGTTCGACCAGCTCGGCGATGGGGCGGGCGCGGCCCAGCTCGGGGTCGTACCAGGCGTTGTAGATCTGCAGGAAGATCCACTGGGTCCACCGGTAGAACCCGGGGTCGGTGGTGGCGAACGTGCGCCGGTCGTCGTACGCGAGGCCCAGCCGGCGCATCTGCCGCCGGTACCGGTCGATGTTCTCCTCGGTGGTCTTGCGGGGGTGCTGCCCGGTCTGCACGGCGTACTGCTCCGCCGGCAGCCCGAACGCGTCGAAACCCATGGCGTGCAGCACGTTGTACCCGACCATGCGCTGGAAGCGGGTCAGGCAGTCGGTCGAGATGTATCCGAGCGGGTGCCCGACGTGCAGCCCGGCCCCCGACGGGTACGGGAACATGTCGATCACGAAGCTCTTCGGCTGGTCCAGCCGGGCCGCGCGTTCGCTGCCCGCCGGTTCGGCGAGCGGCCCGACCGGGTTGGGCGCCCGGAAGGTGCCCTGCTCCTCCCAGTGGTCCTGCCAACGCTGCTCGATGCCGGCCGCGAGCGCGGCGGTGTACCGGAACGGCGGGACGTCACCGCCCGCGGACCCGACGGCCGCCTCGGCACCGCCGACCTGCTGCGCGCTGTCTGTCATCGTGGTCCACCACCGCTATCTGTCGTCACGTCTGCCATCGGAAGTCCTGTCCACCCACCTCGGGCCGGTGCCGGGGAGCGGTGGGGCGCCCGTCCTGCCGGACGTGGCGCCCGTGCGCACGAAAAAACCCCTCACGCAGGAGGGGTTCGCCGTGCTGCCGCGCCGGTCATCGCCGGCCCGAGATCAGCACGGCCCGGTAAGGAGCAGACCGTACGTCGTCATTACCCGGCAGTGTACCGCGCCGGGTGGACGCCCCCGCCCGTGCCCGGTCGGCCGCCACCAGCGGATACCGCCGATACGCCGATACCGGACACGATGACCAACGGTGACCCAACCGTTGTCGAAAGATGATCGCCCGGCGCGGTGGGAACTGACGTATAGCCTGAGAGGATGCAGTCGAGAGGCGGCTGGACCGCGCGGTGCACGCGCGGCACACTGCCTCTCAACCATCGGGGAAGCCACCCGTCTCCCCCGACCCTCGCGGCGCGCAGCCACCCCTTACCGCGCGTGCCCGGACAAGGAGGAGGCCGGTGACAGCCCAGGACACCGTCGAGGATCCGGTGACCCCGATGCCGTCGGACGAGCTCCAGGCAGCGGCCGACCGCATCGTCGACAACATCGAGCAGGTCATCGAGGGTAAGAACGCGATCGTCCGGTTGTCTCTCGCGGTCCTTCTCGCCGAGGGGCATCTGCTCATCGAGGATGTCCCCGGTGTCGGGAAGACCAAGCTGGCCAAGGCGCTGGCCCGGTCCATCGACTGCACCGTCCGGCGCATCCAGTTCACTCCCGACCTGCTGCCCTCCGACGTCACCGGCGTCAGCGTCTACAACCAGGAGACCCGCGACTTCGAGTTCAAGCGGGGCGCGGTGTTCGCCAACCTGGTCGTCGGCGACGAGATCAACCGCGCCTCCCCGAAGACGCAGTCGGCGCTGCTCGAATGCATGGAGGAGCGGCAGGTCACCGTCGACGGCACGACGTACCGGCTGCAGCGGCCGTTCATGGTCATCGCCACCCAGAACCCCATCGAGATGGAGGGCACCTATCCCCTCCCGGAGGCGCAGCGGGACCGGTTCACCGCCCGCATCGCCATGGGGTACCCGAACAGCAAGGCCGAGCTGGCCATGCTCGACCTGCACGGCAGCGGCGACCCGCTCGACGCGCTGGAACCGGTGTCGGACGCCGAGACGATCCGGCGGCTGATCGCGACCGTGCGCGGCGTGCACGTGGCCGAGGCCATCAAGCAGTACGCGGTGGACATCGTCGGCACCACCCGGGAGGCGCCGGACCTGAGGCTGGGCGCCAGCCCACGGGCCGCGCTGCAGCTGCTGCGCACCGCCCGCGCGGTCGCCGCCCTGGAGGGTCGCGAGTACGTGACCCCCGACGATCTGCAGGCGCTGGTGGTACCGGTGCTCGCGCACCGGGTCATCCCGACCGCCGAGTCGCAGCTGGCGCGGCGTACCACCGACGCGATCGTGGCCGACCTGGTGCACCGGATCCCGGTACCCGGCGACCGGCGGACCTCCTGGCGACGTTGATGCCCACCACGGCGCGTGGTGGGGCTGGGAACCTGGCGGAGGTGGCAGGGCTCATGAAGGGCACAGCCTCAGGTAAGGACACGGCGTCGTGAGAGCCGCGCTGCGGGGCCTGACCACACGCGGCCGATGTTTCCTCGCGGCCGGGGCGGCGGCCGCGCTGTCCGCGCTCATCCTCGGCGAGCGGGACCTGCTGCGGGTCGCGGTGCTGCTGGCGGTCGTGCCGTTGCTGTCCGCGGCCGCCGTCGCCCGCACCCGCTACCAGCTGCACTGCTCCCGGATCATGGAGCCGCACCGGGTGTCGGTGGGCGCGACCGCGCGGGTGGTCCTGCGGCTGCGCAACGTCTCCCGGCTGCCCACCGGCACGCTGCTGCTGGAGGACCGGTTGCCGTTCGCACTCGGCAGCCGCCCCCGACTGGTACTGGAACGGCTGCCCGGCCGCGCCGCGAGTTCGGTGGCGTACACGGTGCGCGCCGACATCCGTGGCCGCTACGAGGTGGGTCCGCTGGTGGTCCGCCTGACCGACCCGTTCGGCCTGTGCGAGCTGACCCGGGCCTTCCCCGCCGTGGACAAGCTGACCGTGGTGCCGCAGGTGGTGCCGCTGCAGCCGGTGCGGCTGGCCGGCGAGTACGCCGGTTCCGGGGAGAGCCACGCCCGGTCCGTGGCGGTGCACGGCGAGGACGACGCCGCCACCCGCGAGTACCGGCACGGCGACGACCTGCGCCGGGTGCACTGGCGGTCCACCGCACGGGTCGGCGAGTTGATGGTGCGGCGCGAGGAGCAGCCCTGGGAGAGCCGGGCCACGATGGTCCTGGACACCCGGCTGCGGGCGCACCGCGGCGAGGGCCCCACGGCCAGCTTCGAGTGGGCGGTGTCGGCCGCCGCGAGCATGGCGGTGCACCTGCGGCAGCGGGGCTACCGGCTGCGGCTGGTGACGGAGACCGGCACCGACGTCGACACCGGCGAGGGTGACCGCAGCTCGGTCGGCGAACTGCTCGACCACCTGGCCGAGGTGAACCTGAGCCAGAAGGGCGACCTGACCCACATGGTCCGCCAGGTACGCACCCGCGACGACGGCGGCCTGGTCATCGCGTTGCTGGGCATGCTGGGCCCGGAGGAGGCGGAGGCCGTCGCGGCGCTGCGCACCTCGGGCACGACCTGCGTGGGCTTCCTGCTGGACACCGCGGGCTGGCTGCACCTGCCGGCCGCGCAGCGTGCCAAGCACGACCAGCTGTACCAGGCCAGCGCGCTGTCCCTGCTGCGCGGCGGCTGGCGGGTGGTCAGCGTGCCGCACGGGTCGCGACTGCCCACGCTGTGGCCCGAGGCCGCCCAGGGCTCGCGGGGATTCGCGCTGCGCGCGACGCTCGCCGACACGGTCGCCGGAGGGGTGCGGTCATGAGTCAGCGACGCACGGTCGCGCTGGTCGGCGGCGTCGCCACCTTCCTCGCCACGACCGTCTTCACCACGATCTTCGAGCTGTACAGCTGGATGCTGTACAGCTTCCTGTCCATCGCGGTCGTCGTCGTCATCGCGATCCTGAGCCGCGTGGTGCGGGTCCCGGTGTGGGGTCAGGTGCTGGCCATGCTCACCGGCCTGCTGCTGATGATCACCTGGACCTTCCCGTCCGGACGCGAACTGTTCGGCTTCCTGCCGAGCTCGCACACGTTCGGCCACTTCCAGGAGCTGTTCCAGCAGGCCGGCAAGGACGTCCGGGAACTCGCGGTACCGGTACCCGAACGCGTCAGCCTGGACTTCCTGGTCGCCATCGGGGTCGGCCTGGTGGCCGTGTCCGTGGACCTGCTCGCGGTCGGTCTGCGCCGCCCCGCACTGGCCGGGCTGCCGATGCTGGCGCTGTACTCGGTCCCCGTCGCGATCCGCACGGACAGCGTGTCCTGGCTGCCGTTCGTCGTCGGCGCGGCCGGCTACCTGTGGCTGCTGGTGACCGACAGCATCGACGGAGTGCGCCGCTGGGGGCGCCGGTTCACCGGCGACGGCCGCGACGTCGACGTCTGGGAACCGTCTCCGCTGGCCGGCGCCGGGCGACGGGTCGGCTTCGCCGGCCTGGTCCTCGCGGTCGTCGTGCCGCTGGCCGTGCCCGGCCTGTCCAGCGGGCTGCTCGACCGGATCGCGGCGTACAACAACGGCACCGGACCCGGCAACGGCCCCTCCCGGCTGGGCACCAGCATCAACCCGATCACCACGCTGCGGGGCAGCCTCACCCAGGGCCGGCCGATCAACCTGTTCCAGGTGGCGACCGACGATCCCGACCCCGGCTACCTGCGTACCGCGGTCGCCGACCAGATCACCGACAACGGCTTCGCCCCCCGCCCGCCGCGGCACGCGCGCACCCTCGGGCTCGGTCCGGACCAGCCGTCCGCGGAGTCCACCGTCTCGCACGAGCGGTACCACGCCTCGATCGAGGCGGACCGCCTGAACGACCGGTACCTGCCGCTGTTCGCCTCGCCGACCACCCTCAAGCCGCCGCCGACCGCCGACTGGCGGTGGGAACCGAACACCGGCGTGGTGTACGCGGACCATCCCGCCACCGACGGTGCCAAGTGGCAGGTCAGCTACGACAGCTTCGACTACAGCCCGGAGGCGCTGCGGGGCGCGCCGCCGCTGCAGCGCGAGGACCCCGACGTGCACGACAACATCGAGGTCAAGCACATCGGCACGATCAGCGACCAGGTCGACTCGCTGGTCGGTGGCCGGTCCACCGAGTACGACCGGGTCCGGGCGATCCTCGACTTCTTCTCGCCGTCCAACGGGTTCAAGTACAGCCTGGAGACGAAGGCCGGTGGCAGTGGCAGCGCCATCGTCGACTTCCTGACCAACCGGCAGGGCTACTGCGAGCAGTACGCGTCCGCGATGACCTGGATGGTGCGCGAGGCGCACATCCCGGCCCGGGTCGTGGTCGGCTACACCCGCGGGGCGCAGCTGGGCAACCGGCGCGTCTACCAGGTCACCAGCCACGAGGCGCACGCGTGGGTGGAGGTCTACTTCCCCTCCTTCGGGTGGGTGCCGTTCGACCCGACACCCTCGGGTGACGTCACCGGGTCGGTGAACTTCGGCTGGGCGCCGAACCCGTCGGCGGCCGACGGCGGCACCGGGTCGAACGCGGCGCAGCCGAACAAGCCGCACGACGCGGGCACCGGCAGCCAGACCGACCGTGGCCAGCACGGCGGCCCGGGCCTGTCCCGCTCCACCGGCGCCAAGCCGCAGGGCCCGGCGCACTGGCCGTACTGGGTCGCCGGTGTCCTCGTACTGCTGGCGCTGCTCGCGCTCCCGGGGGGTCGGCGCGCGCTGCTGCGACGCAGCCGTATCCGGG
>JBAUUM010000321.1:0-5071 GCA_049582705.1 Actinocatenispora sp. | reverse complement strand
GGGGTCGGGCACCGGCCGGCCGGTCACCGACCGGACGGGGCAGGGCGGCGGACGGAGGCACGGATGGTCGAGGGCACACGGCAGTCGCACGCGTCGCAGGCGCTGGCGCCGCGCGGGCGCACCGCGTACGAAAGGCTCCGCTGGGACATCGTGCACGGCGTGCTGCGCCCGAACGAGGCGCTGATCGAGGGCGAGCTGTCCGAACGCCTCGGTGTCTCCCGCACGCCGGTACGGGAGAGTCTGCAACGCCTCGCCGACGACGGCCTGATCGTGTCGCACCGTCGGCGCTGGTACGTCTACGAGCACACCGCCGACGAGATCCGTGAGATCTACGAGATGCGCGCCGCGCAGGAGGGTTTCGCGGCGCGGTTGGCCTGCGAGCGGGGTACCGAGGAGCAGATCGCCTCGATCAGGGCGGCGGCGACCGCGGTGGACCAGTCCGACCTGGACGAGCGGGTGGCCACCAACGACGCCTTCCACGACCTCATCAACGCCGCGTCGGGCAACCGACGGCTCGTCGACTCCATCGGCAAGGCCCGGCTGTTCCACTTCAACCGTCGGCTGTCGGGCGCGTACACGACCGCCGAGTTGGCCCGCTCCTCCGGGCAGCACGCCGCGATCGTCACCGCGGTCGCCGCTCGGGACGCGGCCGGCGCGGAGACGCTGGTCCGCGAGCACGTGCTGGACGCGCTCACCATCGCGGCCCGCGTCGTGGGCTGACCAGCGGCCCGACGCCACGACGACCTTGCCGTCGTCGCGGACTGACCGTCAGTCCGGCACGACGACGACCTTGCCGCCCGACCCGTCCCGCAGCCGTTGGTAGGCCACGGCGGCGTCGTCGAGGCGGTACCGCTCGCCGGCGTCGGCGACCAGGCGCGGATTGCGGCGGGCCAGCTCGAGGGTGGCGGCGGTCAGCTCGCGGAGCATGTCGAGGCCGTCCAGGCCCGAACCACCGCCGCCGAACTTGGTGACGAAGACGCCCTTGTCCATCAGCTCCGTCAGGTCCACGGTGGGCAGCTCGCCGGACAGCTGGCCGTAGTTGACCAGGCAGCCGTGGAAGCCGAGCATGTCGAGACTGGCCCGGTAGGTCGCGGCGCCCACCGGGTCGAACACGGCGTCGACACCGCGCCCGTCGGTGAGGGCGCGGACCGCGCCGGCCACGTCGTCGCTGCTCCGGTCGACGACGTGGATGGCGCCGATCGCGCGTACCTCGTCGACCCGGGATCCGCTGGCCACGCCCACGACGGTGGTGCCGGCACCGGCCAGCACGGCGGTCAGGATCCGCCCGACGGGTCCGGCCGCGCCCCACACCACCGCGGTACGGTCCCGCAGCGGCCAGACCCGCGCCAGCAGGTGGGCGGTCAGCCCGGCGCTGGGCAGGCGGGCGGCGTCGGTGAGGTCGAGGTCGTCGGGGACCCGGGTCAGTGCCGCCGCGGGCAACGCGACGTGGTCCGCGCACGATCCCGGCGCCGGCCCCCAGCACACCCGGGCGCCCACCTCGATGCCCGCACCGCCCGCCACCGCGACGACGGTCCCGGCACCCTCGTAGCCGAGGTCGACCGGAAAGGCGAGGCCCTCGGCGTACGCCCCGCCGCGCAGCGCGAGCAGCTCCGAGTGGTTGACCGCGGCGGCGGCCACCCGCACGAGCACGTGGCCGGGGGCCGGCTCGCGGATCTCCTCGCGGACGACCTCGACGACCTCCCGGGGCAGCCCCGGCCGGGTGGCCCGGGCGACGCGACGCGTGGCTGGAATCATGGGTCCTCCTTAGTAGTACGCCGTACTGATAGTACGGCGTACTACTAGTCGGTCACGGTACCCTGCTCCTCGATGAGCGCGCCCGACGAACGCGACGAGCCGATCTGGGCACGGCCCGAGCCGGGAGCCCGGCGCCCCCGGCACACCCGCCAGCAGATCGCGGCCACCGCGCTGCGCATCGCCGACACCGAGGGCATCACGGCGGTCTCGATGCGGCGGGTCGCCGCCGAACTCGGCGCCGGCACGATGACCCTGTACCACTACGTACGCACCAAGACCGACCTGGTCGCCCTGATGGAGGACGCGATCATGGCGGAGTTCCTGGTGCCGCCCGGAGAGCTGCCCGACGACTGGCGGCAGGCCCTGACCGCCATCGCGCGCCGGACCCGGTCCAGCTACCTGCGCCACCCCTGGGCCGTCACCGGGATGCGGGGAGCCGGGTTGAGTCCGCACGCCCTGGACCACTTCGAACAGTCGCTGAGCGCGGTGGCCGGCACCGGACTGGACCCGGCCGGCCGGCTCGAACTCATCGCCACGGTGGACGACTACGTGCACGGCTTCGTACTCAAGAATGACGCCGAGCCCGGGGTCGAGGCCGTCGCCGATCACGCGTCCGTGATCGAGGAGCATCTCGCCGCCCGGCTCGCCGACGGTGCGTACCCGCACACCGCGGCGCTGCTCGGCGAGCATGACCGGCTGGCGACGCTGGCCGCACTCGCGACCGCCGCCCCGGCGGACGAACGCTTCGACCGCGGCCTACGCCGTCTGCTCGACGGCGTCGCACTCGACATCCGCGCGCAGCGCGGCCGGACGGGCTGACCGGGCCGCCACGCGGTCTGCCCGGACCGGCGTCGCTCGCTGTCCGACTGGCTCGGTGCCCGACGGGGTCGGTGTGCGACGGTGTCGGGATGCGACCGGCTCCGGCGTCCGGCAGGTTCGTGGTCCCGCCGGCTCAGCCGGGCACGATGTTGTGGTTGAGCCGGAAGAAGTTCCGCGGGTCGTAGCGGGACTTCAACTCCCGGAGCCGGGCGAGGTTGGCGCCGAAGGCGTCGGCCACGATGGCGGCGTTGTCCTCGTACATGCCGCCGAAGTTGACGTACTGCAGGTCGGCGGCGAACGGCGCCAACCGCTGGTGGGCCTCCCGGCCCCAGGCCACGCCCGCAGCGTCCATCTCCGGGGCCGTCCAGTTGCTCTCGATGCCGATCAGGTACGGCGCGGACCGGTCGCCGAAGGCCGCCGTGTCCGCGCTGCCGCGGGCCACCGCCCCGCCGAGCTGCCATATGTCCACGGTGGACAGATCCGACGGTGAGGACGCGTTCAGCTCGACCATGGTGTCGAGTGCCGCGTCGGACAGTTCCCCGAGGAACTGGCCCTTCCAGTAGTAGCGCTGCTCGTGCGCCGGGTAGTCGGCGTCGAAGAACCGCTGCGCCCGCAGGTACGGCACCGTGTCGCCCAGGTCCGCCAGCGGGGTACCGAAGTCGCGGAGCGTGGCCAGTTCCCGCTCGCCGGTGACCGGGTCGCCGCTGTGCATGGCGACGAACGCCACGCCCGGCTCGTGGTGGTGCCTCGCGGGTACCGCGTCGAGCTCGGGCGTGTGCCACAGCACGGCGAACGCGCTGACCTCGTCGGGTGCCGTCGGCGCCCAGTCGCGGAACCGGCGCAGGGCGGTCCCGAGCTGGTCCTCGGGGTACAGCACGACTGCGAAGTACACCTCCGGCCCGACCGGGTACGCCCGGTACCGCAGCGCGGTGACCACGCCGAAGTTGCCACCGCCGCCACGCAGGCCCCACAACAGCTCGTCGTCGGTGTCCGTGCTCACCAGTTCGCCGTCGGCGGTCACCAGGTCGGCGCCGATCAGGCTGTCGCAGCTGAGCCCGTACTTGCGGCGCAGCCAGCCGAAGCCGCCGCCCAGGGTCAGCCCGGCGATGCCGGTCTCGCTGACCACCCCCATCGGTACGCCCAGCGCTCCCCGTTGTGTCGCGGCGTCGAGCTGGCCGATGGTCGTCCCGCCGCCGGCCAGTACGGTCCGGGCGCCCGGGTCCACCTCGACGTCGGTCATCTCGGACAGGTCGATGACCAGGCCGTCGTCGCAGACCGCGGTGCCGGCGACGTTGTGTCCGCCGCCGCGGACCGAGACCAGCAGGTCCCGTTCGCGGGCGAACGTGACGGCCGCGGCGACGTCCGCGGCGTCGACGCACCGCGCGATCAGGCCGGGGCGGTGCTCGATCAGGCCGTTCCACACGGCCCGGGCGGCGTCGTAGTCGGCGTCGGCCCGTTCGATCAGTTGGCCCCGGAGCCTCTCGCGCAGCCCGGTGACGTCGCCCGCGGCGACGGGCGCCCGCTGCCGGGCGAGGGTACGCAGGGTTGTTACCGCCATCGCCATCACCCCCCGTGATGCCTGTGGCACTCCCGCAACCATAACCGGCGTCGTCGTCGCCACCGGGTTGACATGCAGGTAATTACCTGCCTAACGTGGAGGCGTGCCAGAGATGGACAAGGTCTTCAAGGCGCTGGCCGACCCGACCCGGCGCCACCTGCTGGACCGGCTGCACGAACGCAACGGGCAGACCCTCACCCAGCTGTGTGAACGCGTCGACATGACGCGCCAGTCGGCCACCCAGCACCTCGCCGTCCTCGAGGCGGCCAACCTGGTCAGCGTCGTGCGTCGGGGCCGGGAACGACTCCACTACCTCAACCCGGTGCCGCTCCACGAGATCCAGGAGCGGTGGATCGACAAGTTCGAGCGCCCACACCTGCGGGCGCTCAGCAGACTGAAACAGCGAGCGGAGGACGACATGGCGGACCAGCCGACATTCGTGTACACCACCTACATCCAGAGCACCCCGGAGAAGGTCTGGCACGCGCTGACCGACGCCGACCTGACCGCCGAGTACTGGGGGCACCGCAACGTGTCCGACTGGCAGGTCGGCTCCACCTGGGAACACCAACGCGTCGACGACTCGGGCATCGCCGACGTCGTCGGTACGGTCGAGGAGGCCGTGCCGCCGACCCGGTTGGTGACCACCTGGGCCGGGCCCGGCGAGGAACGCCCGCACGGCCCGTCCCGGGTGACCTTCGACATCCAGCCGTACGGCGAGGTCGTCCGGCTTGTCGTGACCCACGAGAACCTGGCCGACGACGCCGAACGCCGGACGGCCGCCGGCGGCTGGGCGGCGGTGCTGTCCAACCTGAAGTCTCTGCTCGAGACCGGGCGCCCGCTGCCCCGGCAACCGTGGCTGATGCCGCAGCGCTGAACCGCGACCGTACGCGCGTCACCGCCCGCCCCGGGCTGGACCGGTGGGCGGGCGGTGACGAC
>JBAUUM010000320.1:0-14279 GCA_049582705.1 Actinocatenispora sp. | reverse complement strand
GTGCTCGGCTCCGGGGTGGACCGGCCGGGTGTGCCGGCGCTGGCCCGGGCGGTCGCGGACCGGCACGGTCTCGCCGTCGCCTGCACCGCGAAACGCCAGCACCTGTACGACAACACCGACCCGTACTACGCCGGGCACCTGCACATCGCGACCCCGCCGGCGCAGCGGGCCGCGCTGGCCGAGGCGGACCTGATCGTCGCGCTGGGTTCCCGGTTGGACGCGGTGACCACCCGCGGGTTCTCGTTCCCGACGGCGCCGGTGCCGGCGCAGCGCCTGGTCCAGGTGCACGCGGACCCGGCCGCGATCGGTCGCGTCTACACGCCGTTCCTGGGCGTCGCCGCGGACCCGGTGGCCACGCTGCGCACACTGTCCACGATGGACGTACCGGATCCGGCCCGGCACGCGGCGCGCCGCGGGTGGGTCGACGGCCTGCACGCGCTGGAGGTCGCCGAGTCGACCTGGGCCGGCGACACCGCCGCCGACGGGGTGGTGTTCGGCGACGTGGTGGCCGCGCTGGACCGGCTGACCGGCGGCACGGCCACCGTCGCGGTGGACGCCGGAAACTTCACCAGCTGGCTGCACCGTTACTACCGGTTCCGGGACGGCGGCCGGCTGCTCGGCATCGCCCCCGGCGCCATGGGTTTCGGCGTGCCGGCGGGACTCGCCGCCGCGCTGCGCCACCCGGAGGCGCAGACCGTCGCGGTCGTCGGCGACGGCGGTGTCCTGATGACCGGCGCCGAACTGGCCACCGCGGTGGCCCGCCGGGCCCGGCTGCGCGTGCTGATCGCCGACAACGGCAGCTACGGCACGATCCGCGCGCACCAGGAACGCGCGTACCCGGGCCGGGTCATCGCCACCGACCTGGCCAACCCGGACTTCGCCCGCTGGGCGGAGGCGCACGGCGCGCTCGGCCTCGCGGTCGAGACCCCCGCCGAGGTCGAACCGGCCCTGCGCGGCGCACTGGCGCACGACGGGCCCGCCGTGGTCACGGTGCGCACCAGCCTGACCCACATCTCCGCATACGGGAGGATCTCGTGAGCGTGTCGCAGGAGACCGAGCCGGACCTGGCCGACGGCCGGACCGACCTCGTCGAGGCCCTCGCCGGCATCGTCGGCGCCGGGCACGTGCTGCGCGGTGCGCACATCGGCGCCCGGCACAACCAGGACCTGTGGGGCGGTGAACGGATCGGCGACGCCCGGCTGGTGGTACGCCCCGGCACGGTCGCCGAGGTGTCCGAGGTGCTGGCCCTGTGCGACCGGCACGCCCAGCCCGTGGTGGCGCAGGGCGGGATGACCGGCCTGGTCGGCGGCGGGCTGCCCGGCGCCGACGAGGTCGTCGTGTCGCTGGAGCGGCTGGACACCGTCGAGGAGATCGACCCGGTCACCCGGACGATGACCGTGCAGGCCGGGGTGACCCTGCAGACCGTGCAGGACCTGGCCGCCGAGCACGGCCTGGCGTTCCCGCTGGACCTGACGCCGCGCGGGTCGTGCACCATCGGCGGCTGCCTGTCCACCAACGCCGGCGGCAACCGGGTGCTGCTCTACGGCATGACCCGTGACCTGGTGCTCGGCGTCGAGGCGGTACTCGCCGACGGCACCGTGGTCGACGGGCTGCACAAGCTCCCGAAGAACAACGCCGGGTACGACCTGAAGCACCTGTTCATCGGCTCCGAGGGCACGCTGGGCCTGGTGACCCGCGCGGTACTGCGGCTACGGCCCGCGCCGCGCAGCCAGCAGGTCGCGTTCTGCGGCCTGCCGTCGATCGACGCGGCGGTGACGCTGCTGCACCGCCTCCAGGCGGAACTGCCCGGCATGGTCAGCGCGTTCGAGGCGATGTGGGACTCGGCGTACGCGCTGGTGCTGCCGTTCCGCGACGAGCTGCGCGTCCCGCTCGCCGGCCGGCACCCGATGTACGTACTGGTCGAGTGCTCCGGCTCCGACCCGGACAGCGACTCGGACCGGTTCACCGCAGCGCTCGCCGGCTGCGAGGACCTGATCAGCGAGGCGGCGGTCGGGCAGAACCCGACCGAGGTCCGGGAGCTGTGGAAGGTGCGGGAACGCATCCCCGCCGAGGCGCTGCGCATCCACCCGCTGTTCGGGTTCGACGTGAGCCTGCCCGCCGGCCACCTCGCCGAGTACGTCCGGCGCTGCGAGGAGGACCTGCGGGTGCACTGGCCCGCCGTGGACCTGGTGGTGTTCGGTCACCTCGGCGACGGCAACGTGCACTTCGCGGTGCTGACCGGGGAGACGACGATGGAGCGCAAGCACATCGTCGAGGAGATCGTGTACGGCAAGCTCGCCGACTACGGCGGCTCCATCTCCGCCGAGCACGGCATCGGCTTCGAGAAGCGTGCCTACCTGCACCACAGCCGCAAACCGGCGGAGATCGCGTTGATGCGCCGGCTGAAGAACGCCCTCGACCCGCGGGGCATCCTCGGCCCCGGCCGCGTACTCAAGGAGGACTCGTGAGCGCAGACCCCACCGGTACGAGCGTGCTGCGTGGCGCGCTGCGCCCGTTCGGCACGTCGATCTTCTCGACCATCACCGAGCAGGCCATGAAGCACGGCGCGATCAACCTGGCGCAGGGCTTCCCCGACTTCGACCCGCCGGACGCGCTGGTCGAGGCCGCGCACGAGGCGATGCGCGCGGGGCACCACCAGTACGCGCCGAGCGTGGGTCTGCTGTCGCTGCGGCAGGGCATCGCGAAGCACCAGAGCCTCGACTACGACCCGGACACGGAGATCACCGTGACGGTCGGCGCGACCGAGGCGATCGTGTGCACGATCCAGGCGCTCACCGAGCCCGGCGACGAGGTGGTGCTCGTCGAGCCGTGCTACGACCTGTACCCGCCGGCCGTGGCCGCCGCCGGCTGCCGGGCGCGGTACGTGACGACCCGGTTCCCCGACTTCCGGATCGACGAGGACGAGCTGGCCGCGGCGTGCGGCCCGAAGACCCGGATGATCGTGGTGAACACGCCGTGGAACCCGACCGGCCGGGCGCTGTCGGAGGACGAGCTGCTGGCCGTCGGTCGGGTCGCGGAGCGGTACGACGCCTACGTGCTCGCCGACGAGGCGTACGAGCACATCGTCTTCGACCGGCACCTGCCGGTCGCCTCGGTGCCGGGCTGCGCCGGGCGCACCGTGACCGTCTCGTCGATCTCCAAGACCCTGTCCGCGACGGGCTGGCGGCTGGGCTGGGCGATGGCGCCCGCGCACCTGACCGCCGCGATCCGGCAGGTGCACCAGTTCGTCACGTTCGACGCGGTCGCGCCGCTGCAGCACGCGGTCAGCGCGATGCTCGCCGGCTCCGACGACTCGTACTTCCTCGGGCTGCGCAAGGAGTACCGGGAGCGGCGCGACACGCTGCTCGGCTACCTGCGGCGGACCGACCTGGAGGTGCTCGAACCCGACGGCACGTACTTCGTGCTGGGCCGGTGCGCCGGTGACGACGTCGAGTACTGCGACGAGCTGATCTGTACCGTCGGGGTCGCGGCGATCCCGGCGTCCGCGTTCTACGCCGACCGGGCCGCCGGCCGTGGTCTGGTGCGGTTCGCCTTCTGCAAACAGCTGGACACGCTGCACCAGGCCGGTCAGCGGCTGGTACGGCACGGATCGGAGTAGGAAGACCATGGCGAGCACCTTCACCGCGCCGCTGTCCTTCGCCCAGGAGCAGTTGTGGTTCCTGGACCAGATGGACCCCGGCCGGCAGACCTACCACGTACCGCTCGCGGTGCGGCTGCGTGGCCCGTTGGACCTGGCGGCGCTGCGTACCGCGGTGACCGGGCTGGTCCGCCGGCACGAGGCGCTGCGTACCACGGTCGACGAGCGGGACGGTCGTCCCGTGCAGGTCGTGGCGCCGGAGCCGACCGGGGAGCTGCCGCTGCCGGTGCGGGAGGCACCGCGCGCCGACAGCGCCGCCGCCGGTGGCGCGACCGGCGAGGACGCCGACGCTCTCGCGGCCCGGATCATCGCCGAGCAGAACGAGACGCCGTTCGACCTGCGCAACGGTCCGCTGTTCCGGCCCTGCCTGTACCGGCTCGGCCCGGACGACCACGTGCTCACCCTCTACACCCATCACGTCATCTCCGACGGCTGGTCGATGGGCGTGCTCGTCGACGACGTCACGAGGCTCTACCGCGCCGCCGTCGCGGGCACCGCGCCGCAGCTGGCCGAGCTGCCCATCCAGTACGCGGACTTCTCGGCCTGGCAGCGGGACACGTTCAGCGGGGCGAAGCTGGCCGAGGAGCTGGGCCACTGGGAGAAGACCCTGGCCGGCGCCCCGGTACTGGACCTGCCCACGGACCGGCCGCGGCCGGCGGTGCCGTCGTTCGCCGGTGACCAGCTCACCGTCGACTTCACCGGCGACGTGGTGCCGGAGCTGCGGGCGTTCGCCCGCCGGCAACGCGTCACCCTGTACATGGTGATCGCCGCGGCGTTCAAGGTCGTCCTGTCCCGCTACACCGGCCAGGACGACGTGGTCATGGGCACCGCCGTCGCCGGCCGGGAACTGCCCGAACTCAAGGGCCTGGTCGGCTTCTTCACCAACATGGTCGTGCTGCGCACCGACCTGTCCGGCGACCCGACGTTCGCCGAGGCGCTGGCGCGGGTACGGGACACCACGCTCGGCGCGTACGCGCACCAGGACCTGCCGTTCGAGAAGGTCGTGCAGCGGGTCGCGCCGCGCCGCGACTCCAGCCGCAACCCGCTGTTCCAGGTCGCCATCGGTCTCCTGCCGCCGGAGGGCGGCGGCAGCGAGGACGGCGACCTGCGCATGTCGGTGCTGACACCCGGTACCGGCGGTTCCCGGTTCGACATGAGCATCAACGTCGCCGAGTTCGACGAGGTGCTGCGGATCTTCGTCGAGTACGCCACCGACCTGTTCGACGCGGCGCGCATCGAGCGGATGATGGGCCACCTGCGCGAGGTGCTGACCGCGGTCGTGGCCGACCCGTCGCTGCGGCTGTCGCGGATCCCGATGCTCACCGCGGCGGAGCGGCAGCTGCTGCTGCACGACTGGCAGGGCCCGGTCGTGGAGAACCGGATGGTGCCGATCCACCAGCTCATCTCCGAGCAGGCGGCGGCCCGCCCGGACGCGGTGGCCGCCCGGTGTGCGGACGCCGAACTGACCTACGGCGAGCTGGACCGCCGGTCCGGGCTGCTGGCCCGGTACCTGCGCGCGCACGGCGTCGGCCGCGACGACGTGGTCGGTGTCGCGTTGGAGCGCGGGCTGGACGTACCGGTCGCACTGCTGGGCGTGCTGAAGGCGGGCGGCGCGTTCCTCGCCGTCGACCCGAGCCACCCGGCGGGCCGGATCGACTACGTGCTGCGCGACGCCGGCACCCGGCTGCTGATCACCCGCGAGACGCTGCGCCCATCCTTGCCGGAGGCCGTCGACCGGGAGATCGTCGCGCTGGACACGGTGTGGCCGGCCGCGGAGGCGCTCGCCGACTCGCCGCTGGAGGAGGTCGCCGACGCCGGCTCGGCCGCGTACCTGCTGTACACGTCCGGGTCGACGGGCCGGCCGAAGGGCGTGGTCATCGAGCACCAGGGGCTGTGCACGTTCACCCTGTGGATGTCCGGGGTGTTCGGCATCCGGCCCGGCGACCGGATGCTGCAGTTCGCCTCGCTGGTGTTCGACCTGGCCGAGGGCGAGATCTTCACCGCGCTGACCCGCGGCGCCACCCTCATCCTGGTGCCCGAGGACGTGACGCTGTCGCCACCGAAGCTGGCGCAGCTGATCCGCGACGAGCGCTGCACGTACATCGGCGCCGCGCCCGCCATGCTGGGCCTGCTCGAATCGACCGACTACCCGGAGCTTCGCGGCATCCTGGTCGGTGGTGAGGCGTTCTCCGGCGACCTGGTGAACCGGTGGAACCTGCCGGGCCGCACCTTCGTCAACGGCTACGGCCCGACCGAGGTCACCATCGGCTGCACGTACTACCCCTGCGACCACATCGCGTGGCGTTCGTCGCCGCCGATCGGCCGCGCCATGCCGAACCGGACCGGGTACCTGGTGGACCGGTGGAACAACCCGGTGCCGGTCGGTGTCCCCGGTGAGCTGATCATCGGCGGCGCCGGGCTGGCCCGCGGGTACCACGAGCGGCCGGAGCTGACCGCGGAACGCTTCGTCGCCGACCCGGTCGTGCCGGGCGGCCGGGTGTACCGCACCGGCGACCTGGGCGTGTGGACGCCCAACGGGCAGATCCAGTTCCTCGGCCGGATCGACACGCAGGTCAAGCTGCGCGGCCAGCGCATCGAACTGGAGGAGATCGAGGCGGTGCTCGCCGCCCATCCCGCGGTCACGCACGCCGTGGTGGCGCTGCGCGAGGACACCCCGGGGGAGAAGCGGCTGGTCGGCTACCTGACCGCGGACGGCGCCGCGCCGACGGTCAGCGAGCTGCGCGAACACCTCGGTCGGGACCTGCCCGCGTACATGGTGCCGGCCTCGTTCGTGGTACTCGACGAGCTGCCGCTGGCGCCGACCGGCAAGGTGGACCGCTCGGCGCTGCCCGCGCCGGACGCCGACGCGGTCACCGGCGCCGAGTACACGGCGCCGCGCACCGAGACCGAGCAGACCGTGGCCGCGGTGTTCGCCGAGGTGCTGGGCCTGCCCCGGGTCGGCGCCGAGGACGACTTCTTCACCCTCGGCGGCAGTTCGCTGCAGGTGGCGGCGGTGATCAGCGAGGTACGCGAGCGCACCGGCGTGACCCTGCCGATGCGGGACGTCTACACCACGCCGACGCCGGCCGCGGTGGCCGCCGCGCTGGACACCGCGACGCGCGGCGACTCCGGTACCAAGGGCCTGGTACTGACCCTGCGCGGCACCGGCGGGCGGACACCGCTGTTCTGCGTGCCGCACGTGTTCGGCTCCGCGCTGGGCTACCGCGGGCTGCTCCCGCACCTGCCCGAGGACCAGCCGCTGTACGCCCTGGAGTCGCCCGGCCTGGACGACGACCGGGAACCGCTGGACGACATGCGCGAGCTGGCCACCGCGTACCTGGCCGCGGTGCGGGAGATCCAGCCGCACGGGCCGTACGTGTTCGTCGGGCACTCGATGGGCGGCGTGGTGGCGTGGGAGCTCGCGCTGCAGCTGCTGGACGCCGGCGAGCAGGCCCGGGTGATCCTGGTCGAGTCGAACATCGACCTGCGGCCGGGCGCGACCCGCACGTACATCGCGCAGACGTTCGTGGACATCCTCGCCGGCATCTCCGAACGGGACACGGTCCCGTTGTCGGACGTCGACGAGCTGCCCGAGCCGGAGTTCCTGCAGCGGCTGCTGGAGGCCATGACCAAGGCCGGCATCGCCGAACCGGACCTGGACGCGGTACGGCTGCGCCGCCAGTTCGGCGTGTTCTCCGCGAACGCGCGGGCGCTGTGGGCGTACGACCCGCCGCGGGCGCTGCCGGGCCGGCTCGCGCTGGTGCGTTCGTCGGTGCAGACCGCGGTGCCCGAGGGCATGTGGCAGAACCTGGCGCCGGGCGGTCTCGACGAGTTCGTGGTGACCGGCGACCATTACTCGATCTGGTCCGAGCCCGCGATCACCACGCTCGGCGGGACCATCCGTACCCTGCTGGCCGACCAGCAGCCCTCCCCGCAGGAGACCCGATGAGTGACCCGGCCGCGATCGAGGTCGACGAGCTGGTCAAGCGCTACCCGAAAAGACCCGCGAACGCCGTCGACGGGGTGTCGTTCCGGGTCCGGCCCGGTGAGGTGTTCGGCCTGCTCGGGCCGAACGGCGCCGGCAAGACCACAACGGTCGGCATCCTCACCACCCGGGTGCTGGCCAGCGCGGGTCGGGCGACGGTCGCCGGCGTGGACGTGGCGGCCGACCCGGTCGCGGCGCGGCGCCGGCTGGGCGTGGTACCGCAGACCATCACCCTGGACCGGTCCGTCAACGCCCGGCAGAACCTGCTGTTCCACGCCGCGTACCACGACGTGCCGGCGGCGGTACGGCGGCGCCGCGCGGACGAGCTGCTGGAGATGTTCGACCTGGCCGAGCACGCCCGCGGCAAGATCGACCGGATGTCCGGCGGCCAGTCGCAGCGGCTCCAGATCGCCCGCGCCCTGATGCACGACCCGCAGGTGCTGTTCCTGGACGAGCCGTCCACCGGGCTGGACCCGCAGGTACGCCGGTTCGTCTGGGACCAGGTGCGCAAGCTGCGGGACAGCGGCGTGGCCGTGCTGCTGACCACGCACTACATGGAGGAGGCCGAGGAGCTGGCCGACCGGGTCGCGATCATGGACCACGGCAAGATCCTCGCGCTGGACACCCCGGCGGCGCTGACGAGGGGCCTGCCGGGGCACTCCACGCTGGAGATCGTCGCGGAACTGGCCGGCGGCGTGGTCGACGGTGCGCCGGGCGCGGCGCCGCTGCTGACGGCGCTGACCGAACTGCCCGCCGTGGAGCGGGCCGAGGAGATCCAGCAGTCCGGCGCCGCGGCGCAGGGCGTGGCGCGGATCCGGCTCTACCTGAGCGAGGACGCGCCGGGCCAGGTGCAGCCGGTGGCGACCGTCGCGCAGCGGTTCGAGGCGAGGCTGACCGACGTGACGATCGGCCGGCCCAGCCTGGAGGACGTGTTCATCCACCTGACCGGAAGGGGACTGCGGTGAGCGAGTCGGCGACGAGTGTCGCGACACCGCCCGTGGCCGGCCTGCCCACTCTCGCGGCACGGCCCAGCTATCTGCGGGTGTTCGCCGCCCTGATCCGCCGCGACGCGGTGGTGACCAGGGGGGAGCTGGGCACCCTCATCGCGCAGGGCGTCATGCAGCCGTTCCTGCTGCTGTTCGTGTTCGGTCGGGTCATCACCAGCATGGGCTTCGCGAACGCGCAGTACGCCCAGGTGCTGTACCCGGGGATGATCGTGATGGTCACGATGGCGGCGGCGCTGCAGAGCAGCTCCGCCCCGCTGATCATCGACTTCGCCACCGGGCGGGAGATCGAGGACCGGCTGCTCGCGCCGGTGCCCACCGCCCTGATCGCGGTGGAGAAGATCGTCTTCGCGGCGCTGCGCGCGCTGTTCACCGCCGTACTGATGGTGCCGATCGGGCTGATCGTGCTCGGCCGGATCCCGTTCACGGCGGCCGGTATCCCGGTCGCGATCGTCGCGGTGGTCATCGGGTCCCTGCTGGGCGCCTCGATCGGCATGGTGCTGGGCACCACGCTGCCGCCGAACCGGATCAGCATGATGTTCTCGCTGGTGCTGATGCCGCTGCTGTTCACCGGGGCGGCGCAGTACCCGTGGGCGATGCTGGACCACGTGCGCTGGTTCCAGGTGGTCTCGGTGCTCAATCCGATGACGTACTTCAGCGAGTCGATGCGGGCCGCGCTGGCACCCGACGTACCGCACATGAACCCGTGGCTCAGCATGACCCTGCTGATCGTCTCGACCGTCGGGGTCGGTGCCCTCGCGATCCGCGGCTTCCGCCGCCGGGCCGTGCACTGAGCCTGCCCGTACGCGCGACAACCGGCGACAAACCCTGGAGGACTTGAGATGCGCGTGATGTTCGCGACGGTACCCGCCGCCGGGCACATCTTCCCGTTGGTTCCGCTGGCCTGGGCGCTGCGGGCCGAGGGGCACGAGGTACTGGTGGCGTCCTGGGACGGTGCCGAGAAGGTCGCCGAGTCCGGGTTGCAGTGGGTGAACGTCGCGCCGGGCCTGCGGATGTACGAGGAGGTCTTCGGCCAGGGCGGGGTGTCCGCCGCGGGCACCAAGCTGCCGGACGAGTTCGACCGGTTCCGGCGCAGCTGGGGCGCGGACCGGGAGGCGTTCGTGGCGCTGTTCAGCCACGTCAACGACAAGGTCGCGGACAGCATGGTGGCCACGGCCCGCAACTGGCGGCCGGACCTGGTGGTGTTCGAGTTCATGTCACACTCCGGCCTGGTCGCGGCGGGCGCGCTGGGTGTGCCGGCGGTGCAGTACGGCATCGGGTTCCAGCTGACCACGGCGACCACGGTGGCGGCGCTGCCGCACCTGGCGCCGACGTTCGCCCGGCACGGCGTGGACCAGCCGCCCACCGCCGTGGACGTCATCCACAACGTGCCGGACAGCATGCGCATCGGCGAGCACGGCCGCTGGCCGGTACGCCCGGTCGCCAACAGCGGTGGCTGCGCGCTGCCGGACTGGCTGGCCCGCCCCGCGGACCGGCCCCGGGTAGCGGTCACCCTCGGCACCGTGTCGCCGTCCATCGGTGGGCTGGACCGGCTGCGCCGTACCGTGTCGGCCGCCGCGCAGGTCGACGCGGAGTTCGTGGTCGCGATGGGCGGTTTCGACATCGGCCAGCTCGGTGACCTGCCGGCCAACGTGCGCGGCGCGGACTGGCTGCCGTGGGACGCGCTGGTCGACACCTGCTCGGCGGTGGTGCACCACGGTGGCGCGAGCGTCGCGATGAGTGGCCTGTCCGCCGGACTGCCGCAGCTGGTACTGCCCGACGGCGCGGACCGCGACCTGAACGCGACGGTGCTGCGGGACCGGGGCGTCGCGCTGAGCGCCACCCCGGACGACATCGACGCGGCGCTGCTGCGTCAGGTGATCTCCGACGACAAGCTGCGTTCGGCCGCCGCCGACGCGCGGGCCGAGGTCGCCGCGATGGACTCGCCGGCGGTGATGGCCCGGCGGCTGGCGGATCTCGTGGACGCCGCGCGGTGACCGGGGTATCGAACTCCACTGTGGAGGGTGTGCAGATGACCGAGGTGCCCCGGGACTGGACCGACGGGCCGGCGGTGGAGTACCCGTCGACCACTGTCGGCGAACTCGTACTCGCCTGGGCGGCCGACCGTCCGGACGCGGTCGCGGTGCGGCAGTGGGACGTCAGCCTCACCTACGGTGAGCTGGTGGCCGCGGCGTCGGAGCTGGCCGGGCGGCTGCGCGCGGTCGGCGTCGGGCCGGAGGTGCCGGTCGCGGTGTGCCTGCGCCGCCGGCCGGAGGCCGTGGTCGCGATCCTGGGCGTACTGCTGGCCGGTGGGGTGCACCTGCCGCTGGACCCGGACCACCCGGTGCGGCGGCTGCGCGACATCGTGGCCGACGCGGGCGTACGGGTGGCGGTCGGGGACGGATCGGTCGGCGAGCTGCTGGGCGTGCGGCACGCGCTCACCGTGCCGGCCGCGTCCGGTTCGGGTTCCGGTGACGCGGCCGGTTCCGGTGACATGGCCGGTTCCGCCGCCGCGTCGGTGACCGGGCCGGTGGCGGTGCCGGCCGGGCCGGACAACACCGCGTACGTCCTCTACACGTCCGGGTCGACCGGTCGGCCGAAGGGCGTCGTGGTCACCCACCGCAGCGTGGTCGCGTACCTGACCGGGCTGGCGCACCTGTTCACGCCCGACGAGGGCACCGTGTCGGTGTCGTTCTCATCGTTCGGCTTCGACGCGTTCGTCGGTGACCTGCTGCTGCCGCTGACGGTCGGCGGGCAGGTCGCGCTGCTCGGCGAGGAGGACCGCGCCGACCCGGACCGTGCGCACCGGTTCATCAACGAGCACGGCGCGAACTGGGGCGTACTGACCGCCGCCCTGCTGCCGGTGCTCGACCCGGCCGCCACGCCGGGCTGGACGACCGTACTGGTCGGTGGCGAGGTGCTGCCGCCGGACCAGGTGGCCCGGTGGTCGCCGGGCCGCCGGTTCGTCAACGTGTACGGGCCGACCGAGACGACCGTCATGGTGACCTGCCACGAACTGACCGGCGCGGAAACCGGGACCGGCGCGGGCGCCGGGGCCGCCGGAGCTGGCACGGACGCCGGCGGCGGGAGTGGCGCGGTGCCGATCGGGCGGCCGTTCCCCAACCACCAGGCGTACGTGGTGGACGCCGGGATGCGGCAGACGCCGGTCGGTGAGCCGGGCGAGCTGCTGATCGGCGGGCCGGGTGTGGCCCGCGGCTACCTGAACCGGCCCGAGCTGACCGCGGACCGCTTCGTGGACAACCCGTTCCGGCCCGGCGAGCGCGTGTACCGCACCGGTGACCTGGCGAGCTGGCGCCCGGACGGCACCCTGGACTTCCACGGCCGGATCGACCGGCAGGTCAAGATCCGTGGTCAGCGGCTGGAGATCGGCGAGGTCGAGGCGGCGCTGCGGTCGCACCCCGGCGTACGGCAGGTCGCGGTGGAGGCCGTGGACGGCCCGCGCGGCCGGGAACTGGTCGGGTTCGTGGTGGCCGACGGCGATCCGGCCCCGGCGGACCTGGCGGCGCACTGCGCGGAGATGCTGCCCGCGTACATGGTCCCGGCCCGGATCCTGCCGCTGCCGGCGATGCCGATCAGCTCGGCCGGCAAGGTGGACGTCACCGCGCTGCGCGAGCTGGCCGCCGCCGCGCCGGCCATCACCGCGTCGACCGGTGCGGCGCCCGTCGACCCGGTCGAGGTGGGCGTACGGCGGGCCTGGTGCGACATCCTGGCCTGCTCGTCGGCCGGCCCCGACGACGACTTCTTCGGCCACGGCGGGCACTCGGTGGCCGCGATGCGGCTCGCGGTACGGCTGCGCGCCGAGCTGGACCGCGCGGTCGCGGTGGAGGACGTGTTCGCGGGACGTACCCTCGGCGGGCTGATCGCCCGGGTCGCCGCGGCGGAGCCGACCGACGCGTCGCTGCCGACCGGCAACCCGGCTCGGCTGTCCCCGGCGCAGCGCCGGCTGTGGTTCCTGGAGCGGCTCGCGCCGGACAGTACCGCGTACAACGTGCCGGTGGCCGAACGGCTGCGCGGGCCGCTGGATGTCGACGCGCTGGCGGCGGCGCTGGGCGCGGTGGCCGGGCGGCACGACGTGCTGCGCTGGCGGATCCCGCACGAGCGGGGCGAACCGTACGCCACGGTCGACCCGGTCGGGCCGGTACCGCTGCCGGTGCACGAGGTCACCGAGGACGGGCTGCGGCCCGCGGTGGACGCCTTCGCCCGCGAGCCGTTCACGCTCGCGGAAGGTCCACTGTGGAGGGCCCGGCTGTACCGGCTGGGCGCCGAGGACCACGTGCTCGCGCTGAGCCTGCACCACGCGGTGTTCGACGGCTGGTCGCAGGCGCCGCTGTTCCGGGACCTGGCGGACGAGTACCGCCGCGCGCTGCCGGCGGAGTCCCTTGTGGACCCGTCCGTAGCGGCGGAGGCGGCGGAGGCGGCGGAGCTGGCCGAGGTGGCCGCGCCGCTGCGCGCCGGGTACGCGGACTACGTGGCCTGGCGGGCCGACCGGGACGCCCGGCGCGGCGAGGCCGACCTGGCCTGGTGGCGGGAACGGTTGGCCGGCGCGCCGACCGTGCTGGACCTGCCGCGCGACCGGCCCCGGTCCACCGCACAGACGTACGCCGGGGCCGAGGCGCACACCGCGCTGCCGGCCGAGGTCACCGAGCGGGTACGGCAGCTCGCCGCCGAGCACGGCTCCACGCCGGCGATGACGCTGGGAGCCGCGTTCGGGCACCTGCTGGGCCGGCTCACCGGAGCCGCCGAGGTCGTGTTCGGTACCCCGACCGCGGACCGCCGGCACGCCGCGTTCGCCGATCTGGTCGGCTTCTTCATCGAGGTGGTGCCGGTACGCCTGGCCACCGACCCGGAGGCCAACTTCGGCGAGACGGTACGGGCCTGCCGGGACGCGATGCTCGACGCGCTCGCGCACCCGGCGACGCCGCTGGAGAAGATCGTCGACGCGCTGGGCGTACGGCGCGAGGCATCCCGGGCGCCGCTGGTGCAGGTGCTGTTCAACGCGTACAACTTCCCCGAGCCGCGGCTCGACCTGGCCGGCGTGACGGCCTCGGCCGTACCGGTCGCGATGCCCGGCTCGCCGTTCGACCTGACCGCGTACCTGGTCGAGCGGGACGGCAGGTTCGCGGTGGACGTGCTGTACAACCCGGACCTGTACGACGCGGACCGGATCGGCGCGCTGCTCGACGACTACCTGACGCTGGTGTCCGCGGCGACCGCGGAGCCGTCCGTACCGCTGGGCAAGATCCGGCTGTCGTTGGCCCGGCCGGGCGTCGTGGACCCGGAGCCGGCCGCCGCGCCGGAACCGGTCGCCGACGACGGCCCGCTGTCGCCGATGGAACGCCGGATCGCCGACGTGTGGTGCGAGGTGCTGGGCATCGCGCAGGTCGGGCCGTCCGCCAACTTCTTCGAGGTGGGCGGCACGTCCATGACGCTGGTGGCGGTGCAGGTGCGGTTGACCGAGGTACTGGGCCGTCCGTTGCACGTGGTGGACCTGTTCCGGTTCCCGAACGTGCGGCTGCTGGCCCGGTTCCTGGAGGGCGAGGCCGGCGACAGCACGGTGGACCGGGCCGCGGCCCGTGCCGCCCTACGCCGTGGCCGCCGCGCCGGCCGAGGC
>JBAUUM010000319.1:0-7692 GCA_049582705.1 Actinocatenispora sp. | reverse complement strand
GCGGGCACGCTGCGCGGGGCGATCCTGGACCTCCTGGAGGCCCATCCCGACCGGTCCTACAAGACCAGCGAGTTGTGTCGGCTGATCGACCGCGCGCACGAGGGGACCGGTGTGGCGAAGGCCAGCGCCGGGGCGGTGCACAACGCCGCGATGAAACTCGCCGCCGAGGGCGCTGCGGTCCTCGCCTCCGAGAAGCCCACCAGCTTCACCCTGGCCGCCGCCAACGGCGACTGACCCCTCGTACACCTCCCGGTAGCCCGGTGGGCGGGCGTGATGTTTGCCGACCTCGACGCCCACCCACCGGTGCTCCTTCCTACGAAAGGAGCGACACCAGTGTCTCCCACCTCGTACTGGCTCACCACCACCACTGCCGGCCTGCTGGCCGGGTTGGCCGGGTTGGCGTTCTGGCGGCAACACCGCGCGCTGGCTCGCGCCCGGTATGCCGCACGTCATGACGACACCACCGGCCTGCCCAACCGGCGCGCCTTCACCGCAGCCCTGACCCGGGCGCTTCGCACCGGGAACCCGGTGGGTGTGGTGCTGCTCGACCTCGACCGGTTCAAGCGCATCAACGACACCTGGGGTCACCAGATCGGCAACGACGTGCTGGCCGCCGTCGGTCAACGGCTTACCTGCCTGGAGCGGCCGGTGCTGATGGCCGCGCGGCTGTCCGGCGACGAGTTCGCGCTCCTGGCGGGCGGGCGGCCCCACGAGATCGCCGGTATCGCGGTCTCCGCCTGGCGCGCCATCGCCCACCGGCCCGTCGTGCTCGACGGCCAGCGCATCGTCGTGCAGGCCAGCATCGGGTACGCCACCTCCCGGCTCGGCTCCACTGCACGAGGGCTGCTGCACGCCGCGGACATGGCCATGTATCACGCCAAACGCAACGGCAGCGCCATCCACACCGCCCCCGCCTCCACCGCCGAAACCGACCTACCGGCAGGTCGCGTCCGCGACCTCCCCCGCAACTAACCACATCCCGCGGAACCAGGGCCTCCTCACAGCACGTGGGGAGGCCCCTTCGCATGCCCATCTCGCTGACGGACAACCCTTGGAGGTTGTTGTGCTGTCCTTCGACACCGTCCACGCCCTCACCGACTGCCTCCTGCAGACCGACCAGGACACCCCACCCGACGGCGCCGACCGGCTCGGCCACCTCCTGCTGGCCCAGGACCGGCCCTTCGGCCCCAACCGGTGGGACATCCGAGAAGCGCGGATCCTGCGGCTACCCCTGACCTGCGGCACCGCGAGCCACCCGACACTTCCCGCCGCACTCGATCACCTCGCCGACACCCTCACCGCCGAACACACCCCACCGCACGGCCCGCTGCACGAGCACGACCTGCAGCGGCTGCGCGACACACTCGCAGAACCGCTCCCCGCCCTGCGGCTGATCGCCTGGGCCGTGCTCTACGACGACATCGCCATCCACGCCGACCACCTGACGCCCGTGCGGCGGGTGGACGCGGTCGATGTCGACGGCCGCGTCTACCAACTCCACCGCCGCCACACCGAGCAGCGCCCGGTCGTGCTCATCGACGAACACCCCGGCAGCCCGCTGACGGCCACCCAGCCGGCGCTGGCCCGGCTGGTTACCGCAGCGTCTGGCGCCTCGCGTAGCTGAGCGCCGATGGTGGGCGGCGCCTACTGTGCGCCGCCCACCAGCTGGCACGACTTGACCTTCACGGCAGAGATGAGCGTCCATCTGCGTCGGCCCTCGCCCACCGGACAACGCACGAGGCTTCAAACGGGTTGGGCGGCGACCGCCAAACGCCATCGACCAGCCGACGGAAGGTCACAGCCGATGCCTTGCCCACAGCGGGACACGCGGCCCAGCACACAGGCCACACCACCCGACGATGTCACCGACCCGCTGCTGTGGGCGCTGGCAGTCGATGTCGCCGCCGCCCACCGACCCGACGCCGGCGGCAACTGCACCAACCTGCAGTGCCGGGGCCAGCGCGGCCCATGCCAGGCACAGCTCAACGCCGCTTGTGCGCTGCGACTGGCGTGTCGGACGGCGCCACCCGCCATGCGCTTACCCGCGAGGACAACAGGAAATCCGGCGGAGCGCAGCTCCGACGCTCCCGCGCGTGGCGCGGCCCCCGCGTCCCGGGGTGGGTTTGTCGGCTGGTTCACGCCTGTCGCAAAGCCCACCGCAGCCACTGACCACCGCACACGCCCGCCGCTGCCAGATCGTGCGCCTGAGGTACCGACGGTGGCAGACCACCTCGCCGCGCCACGGCCACGGCCACGGCCACGGCCACGGCCCGATGCTCGCCGCAAGCGGGACATCCATGCCGACCAGAGCGAACCGACCGCGCTGCAGGCCACCGCGTAGGCACTGGTCACCCGCGTCGCTCACGCACCCGCCCCTGGACGCTGGCCCCACGACCTGCCGGCACACCCCTGGATCGCTGCGAACCACCAGCTTGTTCCTCGGCGCCACACGCGCCGTATCCGGCCACTGCCCGGCCACCTCAACTGCCCTTGCGCAGCCAAGGCCCCAGGCAGGCCGTCACCTTGCCCCACTGAGGTGGCCCTGCCGGATGCGGCGGGGCCACCTCCTTGCCCTCTTGAAGGAGGCACCATGCACCCGTCCGCACCACCCAACCCCACCAACCCACCGGACAGGGGCGACACCGGCCAGACGCCGACACCAGCCGAGCCCTCCACGGGGGTGGTCAACCCGGCATCCGGGCTGCCCCGGCTACGCTCCGGTCAGCTGCAGGCCCAAGTCCTCGCCGTCCTGGCCAGTGACGCGAACCGGCCGTTCAGTATCGGCGAAATCGCCCGGCAGCTGCACGGCCGCTCCACCGGCGCGGTCGGGCAGGCCTGCGACCGGCTCCGCGACGCCGGCCACGCGCACCGCAACGGCGCCCGCTACACCGTCACCGCCGCCGGGATCGCCGAACACCTGACCAACCCTGGCCCGGCACCCACCCCACCCGTGGCCGCGCCTGCGCGTACCGCAACGCGCCCCGCCGCAACGACAACCGGGCCGACCTCGTCAACGACGGCACCACGGACGCCGACCACCGGGCCAATACGGCGCCCCAACGGGCAGCTGTATCACCCCCGCCGCCTCGCCACACGCACCGACGTCGACGTGCTGCGCGACCTGCGCACCGCCGAGGTACCGGTCCTGCTGTACGGGCCGCCCGGCACCGGGAAGACCTCCCTGATCGAGGCCGCGTTCGGCGACCAGCTGCACACCGTGTCCGGCGACGGGGACACCACGGTCGGGGACATCGTCGGCGACTACGTGCCCGCCGAGGGCGGCGGATATGTGTTTGTTCCCGGGCCGCTGCCGCAAGCGATGCAGACCGGCGGAGTCCTGTTCCTCGACGACGCCACCCTCATCGCACCGAAAGTCCTCGCCGCCGTCTACCCGGCCATGGACGGCCGCCGCCAGATCATCCTCAAAGCCGCCGGCGGACAGATCGTCACCGCCGCCCCCGGCTTCTACGTCGTCGCCGGACACAACCCGGGTGTCCACGGCGCGGTGCTCACCGAAGCCCTCGCCTCCCGGTTCTCCGCCCACATCCGGGTGACCACCGACTACGACCTCGCCGCCGCGCTCGGCGTCGACCCGCGGATGGTCCGCGCCGCCCGCAACCTCGCCACCCGCTACGAGACCGCCGACATCGGCTGGGCGCCCCAGCTCCGCGAACTCCTCGCGTTCAAGAAGGTCACCGACGTGCTCGGCGTCGACACCGCGGTAGCGAACCTGGTCGGTCTCGCCCCGATCGAGGACCGCGACGCCGTGGCCAAAGCGATCCGACAGACCTTCGCCACCAGCTCCCCCCAGCCCCTGGCGCTGGGCAAACAACTCTAACCAGAAGGACGGAAAGGAACAGTGACCATGAGCATCACCGGGAAACACCTCAACCCCGACCCCAACGCCGCCCCACCCGCACAGCCGACCGACGCGGGCTGGCTCCGGCTGTCCGCGGCACTGACCGACCAGATCCCCGCCGTGGCCGGCCGCGCCGACCTAATCGTCATGTGCGAACCCGGCGCCGGCCACGGCGCCCCCGCCTGCCTCATCCGCGAACAAGCCACCATCGAAATCGACGGCACCTACCTCGACACCACCCTGTCGACCATCGACGTCGACGACCCCGACGCCCGCGACCAGTTCCCCGTGCTGTGGGGGCTACTCGTTCACGAGGCCGCACACGCCCAACACACCTGCTGGGACATCGCCGGCGGGACAGCCGCCGCTGAGGCTGCGACCCTGCTCGAGGAGTCGCGGATCGAAGCCGCCCAGATCCGCCGCCGGCCCACAGACCGGCCCTGGCTCCGCGCCGCCTCCACCACAATCCTGCTCGCCGAGGTACCCAACACCGACAACCGGTGGACCGCCGCCACAGCCGCCGCCCTGGTCCTCGGCCGCGCCGACGCCGGCATCCTCGAACCCGACGAAGTCCAACCCGTCCGCGACGCCGTCACCGGTATCCTCGGCCAGCCTGTCCTCGACCAGCTGGCCGATATCTGCCACCAGGCGCACCACACCGACGACTTCGACACCGACACCATGCTCGACCTCGGAGCCCGCTGGTGCACCGTGCTGGGACTCACCCTCCACGAAATGACCCAGTCACCATCCACCACGTCCCAGCCATCAGACCCAAACACCACGGGCACCGGGGCCGGCGGGGGATCGACCGCCGGTGGCGTACTGCGTCAAGCGGCCAGGCAGGTCGCCGTGGCCATCACCGACCACGACACTAACCAACCCCACCAGGCCGATGGACGCAGCCCGGCGCAACAGCGGGCCGCCGCACGCCGCGCCGAAACCCGCGCCCAGACGCGGGCCACAGAAGCCGCCACCACCGTGTTCAGCACCCCGAACGGGGTCACCCGCCGCGGCCGGCCACGCCGCGATCAACCATCGCCACGCACCCGCCCCGCCACCGACACCGAACGTGCTGCCGCCCGGCAACTGGCCCGAGCGCTGCGCGCCGCCGCACACCGCGACCCCACCGAGATCGTCGCCACCGCATCGACCCCGCCCGGCCGGCTGCAGGCCCGTGCGGCCCTGACCGCCGACGCGCAACGCGCCGCCGGCCAACAACCCACCGCCCAGCCCTGGCGGCGCACCCAACGGCTCCGTCACCCCAACCCGCCCATCCACGTCGGAATCTGCGTCGACGTGTCCCCCTCCGTCAAGGAGTTCGCCGAGCCGATCGCCTCCGCGGCCTGGATCAGCGCCCAAGCCACCGCCTGGGCTCACGGCACCAGCGCCACCATCACCTTCGGCCACTACGTCACCCCAGTCGTCAAGCCAGGCCAGCCACCCACCCACGTCCGCCTCTTCGACATCGAAAACGACACCGCCGGATTCCCCCTCGCTGTTGACGCCCTCGACGCCGCACTCGACCTCACCAACCCCCGCGCCGGAGCCCGACTCCTCGTCGTGGTCAGCGACGGCGTCTTCCGCACCAACGAAACCGCCACCGGTCAACACCAGCTCAACCGGCTCCTCACCGCCGGCTGCGCCGTGCTGTGGCTCGCTCCGCCCCACTCCACCCCGCTGAACGGCGGGCAGCACGTCGCTCTCACCGACCCGGCACGGTCCGGGCAACTCATCGCCCGGGCCGCCACCACCGCGCTGGCCAGGGCCTAATCGCGGCTGCGAGACCGGGTGCGGAACCGGCACATCGCTGGGACCGCACTCGCACCACAGCACTCGCAACGAGCTGTAACAACCAGCCATCGACGCGGCCTGTGTTAAACACCGGCACGTCAGCCGGCACCGGCCGCATTCCACACGGCCCCGTGACCGGCACTCCCGACCTCACCGCCTTCAACCCGGGCCCGACCGTCGGCGTTTGCGGCGGCTGGCCGCCCGACGGGGGATCATTCCCGAGGACCTGGTTCTGGGGCATCTGCGGTCGCTGCTGGATGCCGAGATCGGTCCGGAGGAAGAACCGACCCCCGAGGAGCGACGTCAGGCCGCGGAAGCGTTCATCCGGCGCCAGGGCATCGACCCTGGCTCCCCCGAGTTCCTGGAGGCGCGGCGTAATGCACGCCGGGTGCTGGATGAGGCCGACCGGCTGTTCGCTCTACGGTCCGGGCAGCAGGGCGATCGGGGACAGTGAGCACTGTGACGGCGAGCGTCATCGTTGATGGGTGGGACACCGGGTCTTGATCCAGCCATGTGGGCTGCCGTGCGGGCGTCTGCGCTGGCCTGGCTCGCCGCACACCTCACACAGCCCCACCGACGCGTGCTGGGCCGCGTGGATCGCTGATCGGATCGCGGCCGCGCACTGTGCGTTGAGGTGATCATCGGCGAGGCGGTCTGCCGCGGCGACATGCAGCGCGCCCCACTTCTCCTTCACATCAGTCAACTGGTAGTCGGGGTGGATGGCGGTCAACGCCTGGTGAAGTTGGTCGAGCAGCGGCCACCAGCCCTGCCCGACGGCGAACCGGAACTCGGGAGCTTGCGTCTCGATGACCGGCGAGTTCATGGCTCCAGTGTGCCTTGTTGACCCGTCCTGAGCAGCCTCATGGGCGGTGCGGTGAGCGTCCGCCGACCCGGCACGGTGAAGCAATCCTGAGCGACGCTCGTATCCACGACCACCCACCCAGAGTTCAGGACCGACGGCACCCACCCGGCCGCACGCGAAACGCGTGAAGTATCGGTATGAATGTCCGGTACCGTGGTGGGTATGGTGAGCCCGCGCCGGTCGATTCCTGCCGCGACGGAGGCGGCGCTCTGGGCGTTGAGTAACGGTCGTTGCTATGCCCCGAGCTGCCCGTTCCCGGTGGTATACGAGGTCCGCCCTGGCGTCTACCGCAAGAACGCGCAGGTGGCGCACATCTACGGCGTCAAGCCTGGCGCGCCGCGCTACTGCGGCATGCCTGATGACGAGCGTGACGCGTTCAAAAACCTGCTGCTGTTGTGCCTGGCGCACCACGGCGAGGTGGATGACAAGAAGACCGGGGAACATCACTACCCGCCGGAGATGCTGCACAAGTGGAAACGGGAACATGAGGGCGGTGATGCTCCAGCGTTGGCGATGCTCGGGGCTGTCGGCGACGAGGAGTTGACCGACCTACTGGTCGGCGTGTTCACGCCTGCGGTCGACCGGCTGCAGGCGATTGCCGATCAGCTGGAAGAGACTGGAACCTTGACCGCGGGCACCGTGCAAGAACTGCGTGGAGTCGTGGACGTCCTGGCCCGCGGCCCGAACGGGCCCGATGCCGCAACGGCGGCAACGCTCGCCCACGCGGCAGAAATCTTCGCTGCCATCAACCTCACCAACTCGGCGACGGCGCTGGCGCAGTCGGCGGACACGTTGAGTTCCTTGGGTCTCGAACGCCTGGCAGCCACGTTGGCGCGGGCGGCGCAGCAGGCCATCAACGCATCGGAGTATCTGCGCTAAGCCAACCGCGGCGGATGCTGCCGGCCCGGGGCGAACCACAAGCCCGGCCAGAGATTTCGGTACCGGCAGAGTCCGCCCGCCGCTGATCGCCGCGCCCCGCAGGTTCTCGGTCAGCCGCCCTACTGGCTGGCGTGGGCGGTCAGCTCGACCAACAGGCCACTGATGCGGCGGTCGATTTCGTCGCGGATGGGTCGCACCTGGTCGACGGTCTTGCCGGCGGGGTCGGGGAGTTGCCAGTCGAGGTAGCGCTTGCCGGGGAAGATCGGGCAGGCATCGCCGCAGCCCATGGTGATGACCA
>JBAUUM010000318.1:0-14000 GCA_049582705.1 Actinocatenispora sp. | reverse complement strand
GGCTGCTCGTGGCGCTGCCACAGCGCCACGTGCACCGCCCAGTCGGAGCGGCCCTCCTCGGCGAACTCCCGGGTGCCGTCCAACGGGTCCACGATCCAGACCCGGTCCGCGCTCAGCCGGGCGTCGTCGCGGCGCTCGTCCTCCTCGGACAACACCGCGTCGCCCGGGCGAAACCGGGCCAACTCCGACAACAGCGTCTCGTGCGAGCGGCGGTCGCCGGCCGCGCGCAGCGCCGCCGGGTCTCCGAACCCCAGCTCCGCGCGCAGCGCACGCAGTCCCTCACCGGCCCGTTCCGCCAGCCAACAGGCAAAGGCCGCATCATCCTCCGGCGCCATCACCGCCGTGCCGGCCTGCGTCGGCTGCTTGTCCACCACGCGATTCCTCCCTCGACGGGACCGCCCCGGGGCCGGGTCAGACCGGCGGGCACGTCCCAGCGACTCCTTACTATCAAATGACCCGACCGGGCCCCCGCCCCGCATCAGGCCCGCTCCGCACCAGGCCCACCGGTGGGCGGTCAGTACGCCCCAGATGTTCGCATTACGGCGGTAACAGTACGCAGCAGGATGACCAGGTCCAGCGACAGGGACCAGTTCTCCACGTACCGCAGGTCCAGCCGCACGGCCTCCTCCCAGGGCAGGTCGGCACGACCCGACACCTGCCACAGGCCGGTCAGGCCCGGCTTGACCACCAACCGCCGACGCATGTCCTGCGGGTACGCGGCGACCTCCGCGGGCAGCGGCGGACGCGGGCCCACCAGCGACATCTGCCCGCGCACCACGTTGAACAGCTGCGGCAACTCGTCCAGCGAGAACCGGCGCAGGTACCGGCCCACCCGGGTCACCCGTGGGTCGTCACGCATCTTGAACAGCACACCGTCGTGCTCGTTGCGGTCACGCAGCCCCGCCAGCCGGGACTCCGCGTCCACGTGCATGGTACGGAACTTGCAGATCGCGAACACCCGACCGTCGCGGCCCACCCGGCCCTGCCGGAACATCGCCGGGCCCGCCGAGTCCGCGCGGACCACCAGGGCCGTGCCGACCAGTACCGGTGCGAGCAGCACCAGCAGCAGCAGCGCGCCGCACCGGTCGACGACCTCCTTGACCACCCGCCGGATGCCGTGCAGCCGCGGATGCTCCACATGCAGCATGGGCAGCCCGTCCACCGGCCGGATCGTGGTCCGGTCGCCGGCGACGTCGATCAGGGCGCTCGCCACGATCAGGTCCACGTCGTCGCGTTCCAGCTGCCAGGCGAGCCGGCGCAGCCGTACCCCGTCCATCTCCGGGCAGGACAGCACGATCACCGTGTCCGCCCCGGCCGCGGTCACCGCGGCGCCCGTCTCGTCGAACGTCCCGTAGACCGGCACGTCCAGGTCGGCGTGCCGTACCGGCGCCGGTGTCGGCCGGCGGGGTGGCACGCAGGCGCCGACCACCTCCAGCCCGTGGTACCGCTCCCGGCGCAACTGACGGCACGCGTCGGCGATCGCCCGCCGGTGCCCCACCACGATCACCCGGCGCAGGTGCCGGCCGCGCAGCCGGGCCAGGTGCAGGCGCTTGCGCAGCGCGAACCTGACCAGCACCGTGACCAGCACGGTCAACGGCAGGGCCACCAGCACGTACCCGCGGGACAACCGGATCTCGGTGGAGTACGACACGAAGGTGACGATGGCGGCGAGTGCGACGCCGGACCGGAACACCCGCTCGTACTCGGCGGTGCCCACGAACAGCCGACGACGGTCGTAGGCCTGGTTGAAGGCGAGGATGCCGATCCAGGCCACCGACAGCACCGCGGCCAGTACCAGGTAGCTGCGGTTGTAGTCGGTGATGGCCGGGCCGAACCGGATCCGGAACCCGACGGCGCCGGCGCCGAGCGCGACCGCGAGGTCGGCGAGCAGCGCGACCCGGACGTAGCGGCCCTCCCAGGCACGCCAGCCCGCCACCTGTTCGGCGGGGGCGCGGGAGTCGACCTGTTCGGGTGGTGTCGTGGTGCTCGGCCGCGGTACCGGATCGATGCTGGTGGCCACCGAATCGGAGACGAACTCGACCGCCGACACCGCATCCCCCCGCCGTCACAGATTGTGTTTCTCTGATGACAACGCGCAACACTGGGATATCGTCACGGCCCCGCGCCAGATCCCTTGCGATCCGCCCCCGCGGGGCCGGCCACGCGACGGAAGAGGTACGACGAACGGCGCCCGGAACCGCGCGACGGATCAGCGCGGCAGATCGGCGTGGAACGCGTTCTGCGCCCACTCCAATCCGTGCTGCACCACGGCCTCGACCGCGTCCGCGGCACGATCCACCAGGAAGTCGAACTCCTTGCGTTCCACCGCGGAGAACGGCCGCAGCACGAAGTCGGCCGGGTCCTGCCGACCCGGCGGCCGGCCGATGCCGAACCGGACCCGCGCATAGTCCTTGCCGCTCATCGACCGCGAGATCGACCGCAACCCATTGTGACCGCCCTCGCCGCCGCCGCGCTTCAACCGCACCGTGCCGAACGGCAGATCCAACTCGTCGTGCACCACCACGAGCCGGTCCAGACCCGTGTTGTAGAAGCCGGCCATGCCGGCCACGGGCCCGCCCGCCAGATTCATGAACGACTGCGGCTTCACCAGGATGACCTTCTCGCCACCCGGGCCGCCGAGCCAACCCTCACACACCTGCGCCCGGGTCCGGCCGTGCCGCTTGAACCGGCCACCGATCCGCTCCGCGAGCAGGTCGACCACCATGAACCCGACGTTGTGCCGGTGCGTCGCATATTCCGGACCCGGATTACCGAGCCCCACGATCAGGTACGGACCGCTCGCCGCCACCGGTACCCCCGGGTTCCGTCGTCACCAGCCAACCGACACCGACCGCGCCACCCGGACGCCGCGCACCCGATCCGGGTGCCGTACACCCCACCGGGGCGCCCTACACCGACGACGCGTACGGGGACACACCGAACGGATCGGTGTGTCCCCGTACGTGCGTCGCAGTCCTGCCCGCCTGACGGCACCAGCCGTCAGATCAGGCCTCGACCTTCTCGCCGACTTCCTCAACCTCGTCGACGACCTCGGTCGGCGCTTCCTTCTCGATGCCCGCCTCGGCCTCAGCCTCGGACATTTCGGCATCCACCTGGGCAGCGGTCGGCGCGGCGACGATGTTCACCACGTTGGCCTCAGGGTCGTTCACCAGCTCAGCGCCCGACGGCAGCTGAATCTGGCCGGCGGTGATGTGGTCACCCACAACCAGGCCGTCGACCGACACCTCGAACTGCTCAGGTACGTGCGTCGCCTCGACCAGAATCGACAGCGTGTCCAGCTCCTGGACGATCAGGCCGTCGGACGCGCGGGCGACCTCACCGGTCACGTGCAGCCGAACCTCGACAGCCACCTTCTCGCCACGGCGGACGATCAACAGGTCCACGTGGTCGATGGTGTCCTTGATCGGGTCGCGCTGGAGCGCCTTCGGCAGCGCCAGCGTCTTCGTGCCGTCCGCCAACTCGATGGAGAACAGCTGGTTCGAACCGCCGTGCCGCAACGCGTTCGCGAAGTCGCGCGTCGGCAGGGCGATGTGCTTCGGCTTCTCGCCGTGACCGTACAGCACGGCGGGAATCTTCCCGGCCCGACGAGTACGGCGGGCACCACCCTTGCCGAACTCGGTACGGGGCTCGGCGCTGATACGGACCTCGGACACGGAGTCACTCCTGTAGATGATGCAGCGGCGTGATAGCGATAGGCCCGTCCTGATGACGGACACTTCGGTGCCGGGGCGGAAGCGCGACGCGCCCGGTCAACCGGGCTGGCTCTACACCGTGTCGATAACGGAGCCACGGAATGATCTGGACCGCGGGCACCCTCGCCATGGCAACCTGACCAGTCTATCCCCAAGCCGTCAACGCGCGTTCCCGGCCCCGTCACCCGTCGGTGCGACCCCGCAGCCAGCACACCTCATGACCCTGCGTGGCCATGGCCCACGCCGGGCCGCCCGTCCCCCGCCGTGCGGGCCCCGTTGCCCGGCCGCCCGTCCCCTGCCGGGCCCGCACCGCCGTCGAGCCGGCGCGCCAACAGCAGAAAGGTCCCGTCCGGGGACTCCCCCACCAGCACGAACCCCGCCGCCTCGTACACCGAACGGGCCCGCGCGTTGAACGACGCCACCGTCAGTCGGACCAGCGCCGCGCCGTACCGCTCCTCGGCGAACCGCAACACCGCCGCCAGGAACGCCGCGCCCTCGCCGCGCCCCGTCCGGTCCGGCCGCAGACCCAGACCCACGTCCAGCCCGTCGCCCTCGTACCAGCCCGCCGTGCGGCCGACCGGCACCTGCGCGTCCACGCCGAAACAGCAGAACCCGACGAGTTCGCCGTCGACGCCGACCCCGTGGTACTCGTACTCCGGCGTCAACATCCCGGCCGCCCCGGCCGCGCCGACGTCGTACACCGAATAGGGCGCCGGGTACCGCCACCGGGCCACCTGATCCGCCTGCGCCTCGGTCAACGGCTCTATCCGGTACGCGACCATCTGACCTTCCCCGCCTCCCGTGCCCCCGACGGCAGTGGCCCCGCGGTCCCGAACGCCCCGTGGTCCCGCCCCGTTGGTCACGGACCGCTCGCGGTCCCGTGACCCCCGAACGTCCTGTGGTCCTGTGGTCCTGAACGCCGCGTGGTCCCGCCCCGTTGGTCACGGACCGCTCGCGGTCCCGTGACCCCCGACCTCCCGCGGTCCCGTGCCCCGGTTTGGACGGCTCCAGACGAAGGCTGGCAAGGCCGCAGGGAGCGCCGCGTACGAGTTGGGTACGCAAGCGACCGAGAACGCCGCCAGCGTTCGCCTGGAGCCGTCCAAACTAGCCGGAAAGGCCGCCGAAAAGGGTGGTCACGGAGCCGTCGGCGAAGACCTCCTGGATCGCGCGGCCGATCAGCGGCGCGATGGACAACTGAGTGATCTTGTCCAGACGCTTCTCCGGCGGCACCGGCAGCGTGTTGGTGAGGATCACCTCGGAGATGCGAGAGTTCTTCAACCGCTCCGTCGCCGGGTCGGACAGCACACCGTGCGTCGCCGCCACGATCACGCTCGCCGCGCCCGCCTCGAACAGCGCGTCCGCCGCCTTACAGATCGTGCCGCCCGAGTCGATGATGTCGTCGATGGTCACGCACACGCGACCCTCCACGTCACCGACCACCCGGTTCGCCGCCACCTCGTTCGGGCGGGTGATGTCCCGGGTCTTGTGGATGAAGGCCAGCGGGCAGCCGCCCAGCCGCTCCGTCCACCGCTCCGCCAGGCGCACCCGGCCCGCGTCCGGCGACACCACCGCCATGTCCCGACCGCCGTAGCTGTCCCGCACGTAGTCGGCCAGCAGGTCCAGCGCGAACAGGTGGTCCACCGGGCCGTCGAAGAAACCCTGGATCTGCGCCGTGTGCAGGTCGACCGTCAGGATCCGGTCGGCGCCCGCCGTCTTGAACATGTCCGCGACCAGCCGCGCCGAGATGGGCTCCCGGCCCCGGTGCTTCTTGTCCTGACGCGCGTACGGGTAGAACGGCACCACGATCGTGATCCGCTTGGCCGAACCGCGCTTCAGCGCGTCGATCATCAGCAGGGTCTCCATCACCCACTGGTTGATCGGCTCGGTCATGCTCTGCACCACGAACGCGTCGGAGCCGCGCACCGACTCGTTGTACCGCACGTAGATCTCGCCGTTGGCGAAGTCGTACGCGTCGGTCGGCGTCGGCGAAACCCCCAACGTCTCGCCGATCTCCTGCGCCAGCTCGGGGTACGCCCGGCCGGAGAAGAGCATCAACGACTTACGGTTCTCCGCGACGATGCTGGCCATCGGCCGCCGCCCCCCATCGATACGAGTCACTGTTCCACGGTCGGCCCGGGCTGCACGCCCGCCACCGACCCGTCCGACGGTGCAGCACCATCCGGCACCGACCGTGCCGCAGTCTGCCCGTCGCCTGCCGGTACCTGCGCACCGGCAGACCCGCGCGTGGGATTCGTCGCACCCAGTTCACGCGCCCGTGCCGCGGCCGCCGCGGACCGGGTCCCCGCCCGTTGCCGTTCCACCCACCCGTCGATGTTGCGCTGCTGCGCCCGGGTCACACCCAGCTGACCCGGACCCACGTTGCGGTAGACGACACTTCCGGCCGCGACGTAACTACCATCGCCGATCCGCACCGGCGCCACAAGCATCGAGTCGCATCCGACGAAGGCGGCGTCCCCGACCACCGAGTGGTGCTTGCGCACACCGTCGTAGTTGACGAAGATCGTCGCCGCGCCGATGTTGGCATGCTCGCCGATCGTCGCGTCACCCACGTACGACAGATGCGGCACCTTGCTGCCCGCGCCGATCTCCGCGTTCTTCGTCTCCACGTACGTGCCCACCTTGGCGCCGCGGTGCAGCCGGGTGCCGGGCCGCAGGTACGCGAACGGGCCCACCGAACACTCCGGGCCCACCACCGCCGACTGCGCGTGCGCCCGCACCACCGACGCGCCGGCACCCACCTCGGTGTCCACCAGCGTGCTGTCCGGCCCGACCGTGGCACCCACGCCCACCGTCGTCGAACCGCGCAGCTGCACGTTCGGCTCCAGTACCGCGTCGACACCCACCGTCACCGTGACGTCGATCCACGCGCTCGACGGGTCCACCATCGTGACCCCGGAACGCAGCCACGCCTCGTTCACCCGGTCCCGCAGCAGCGCACCCATCCTGGCCAGCTGCGCCCGGTCGTTGCAGCCCAGCGTCTCCACCGGATCGACCGCCACGTACGAACCGACCGGCAGGCCCTCCGCGACGAGCAGACCGATCGTGTCGGTCAGGTACTCCTCGCCCTGGTCGTTGTCCGCCGACAACCGACCCAGCACCGCACGCAGCGCCGGCGCCTGGAACGCGATGATGCCCGAGTTGATCTCCCGTACCGCGCGCTGCTCCGGGGTGGCGTCACGTTCCTCCACGATGCCGGTCACCCGGCCCTCCGCGTCCCGGATGATGCGGCCCAGGCCCGACGGGTCCTCCGGCGCGGCGGTCAGCACCGTCGCCGCGAACCCCAGCTCCTCGTGCGTACGGACCAGCTCGGCCAGCGTGTCCGGGCGCAGCAGCGGCGTGTCGCCGGTCAGGACCACGACGGTCCCGGACGCCTCCGGCGCCTGCTCCACCGCCACCCGCGTCGCGTGGCCGGTGCCCCGCTGCTCGGCCTGGAACACCGCCTCCGCCGCGGGCGCCACCTCGGCCAGATGCGCCTTGACCGCGTCCGCGCCGGCACCCACCACGACCATCGTGCGGCGTGCCTGCAGCGGGTCGGCCGCCGCGAGTACGTGCCCGAGCAGGCTGCGACCCAGCACCTGGTGCAGCACCTTCGGGGTGGACGACCGCATCCGCTTGCCGAGCCCCGCGGCGAGCACGATCACGGCGCGTTCCGCCGTTCCGCGGTCCTGCGGGCTGGGCTGGGATCGGTCAGGCTGGCTGGTCGGCACGCTCACCTGCGGACTCCCTCTCGGCGCCGGGGTCGTCGGACCGCGGCCATGCTATCCGCCGCAACTCCAGTCGTATCCCGTAGCCAACCCCGGCGCCACCGTCCGCACCAACCTTGCCTCCTAAAGGAGGCATTGTCGTCGAGTACGGCACCAGACTGGACGACTTCGTCATTCTGCTGGGATGCCCGGATTCGAACCGGGATTTCAAGGCACCAAAAGCCCGCGGGCTGCCGTTACCCCACATCCCATCCCAAAACGGTCAGCCTTTCTCAACCGACACGTCCTGAGCCAGGCTGAGCTTAACGATCGCGCCCGGCATCTCCGCAACCGACCTCACCGTCCCGGCGACGATGCCCTCGATCACCCAGTACAGCTCCCGGCTCTGTTTCACGTCGACGACCAGGCAGCCCCGGTAGCCGTCGCCGACGTTGCGGCGCACGGTCCTCGGCGTGTGTCGCTTGAGCGTCGGCCGGAGAAACGATGTCGCCGGGGCACCGACATGCTCCGCCCACCACTCCACCGCAGCCGTGACGTCCGCGCTCTCGTGGATGACCACCCGGAACTGGATCCGTTCCGCAGCCACTCCGGTGTCACCGGACGCGGTATCGCCGGACGCGGCACGGTCGGGCACTGTGTCACCGGACGTGGCGCCACCCGGCGCGGTGCCGTCCGGCGCGGTGCCGCTGGGTGGGATGCGGTCGGGTGCGGCGTCGTCGTCCGTGCCGTCGATCGTCACCGTTGCGCCTTCCTGCCCGTGGCCCGACCTCCGTGGTCGATTCGGGCGGTGAGGCTAGCGTGACGGTACGACAGAAAGCGGACCCGGCGGATCTGGTGGGGCTCTGCGACGATGGCCGGATGGGCGACGGTACTGGGCGGCGCCGGCGGGCCCGGATGCCGGCGACACAGCGGCGGGAACAGCTGCTGGGGGTGGGGTTGCGGCTGTTCGCGGAGCGCGGCTTCGCCGCGGCCAGCATGGAGGAGGTCGCGGTCCGCGCCGAGGTGTCCAAGCCGGTGGTGTACGAGCACTTCGGTGACAAGGAGCGGCTGTACCAGGCGGTGGTGGAGCGTGAGGTGGGACGGCTGCTGGAGCGGCTGACCGCGGCGCTCACCGCGGGGCATCCGCGGCGGCTGCTGGAGCAGGCGACGCTGGCGCTGCTCTGTTACATCGAGCTGGATACCGACGGGTTCCGGGTACTGATGCGGGATTCGCCGATGATGTCGGGCGACGGCCGCTTCCCGGGGTTGTTGAACGAGGTGGCGCAGCGGGTCGAGCACCACATGGCGGCCGGGTTCGCGGCCCGTGGCTACGACCGGGAGCTCGCCGGGCTGTACGCGCAGGCGCTGACGGGACTGGTGGCGTTCACGGGCCGCTGGTGGCTGGACGTACGGCAGCCGCCACGCGAGGTGGTGGCGGCGCATCTGGTGAACCTGGTGTGGAACGGCCTGTCGGATCTGGAGCGTGCCCCGGAGCCGGCGTCGGGTGCCGGACCGGCGACCTGTTGACGGTCGCCGGTCGACCCGGCGGGGCGTGGCGTGGGCTCAGGCGGTGGCGTGCTGACGGGCGCCGGTCGTGCCGTTCGACCTGCCGTTGATCCGGCCGTAGAGCGAGGACATCCCGATGATGGTGGCGATGATGTACGAGACGACGCAGTTGGCGACGGAGAACGCGAAGTAGTTGAAGTCGGTACGCAGGAACGCGATGCTGAACAGCCCGGCGAGCCCGAAGATCACGCTGAGCACCACGTTGACCTTCACGTCGATGTTGCGGCCGACGAGTGAGGCGAGGACGAGCACGGCGCCGACCACGATGGAGATGATCGAGAAGCCGGGGTTGGTGGTGAGGCCGAGGACGCGTTCGCCGTGCGTGTCGAAGGTCGCCATGCCGCGGGTCTGCAGGAAGCCGACGACGCCGAAGATGACGACGAACAGACCGGCCAGCGTGCTCAGCGCGCGCCAGAAGCCGCGCAGGTGGTGGTTGACGGGCAGGTGGCTGGGCATGACGGCTCCTCGGTGGCGGTGCTCGGCAGGTGGATCCATCGGATTCTTCCGCACGGCGGCGACGCGGACGCGGTACACCCCCCGGCGCGGACGGGGTACGCACCGCGGGTCGTGCGCGGCCGCCTCGTCCGACGGGCGCCCGGCGCGGTCCGGTGGAAGGATGCGGCCATGGACTACCTCGCCGCTGGTGACCGCTACGACTCGATGACCTACCGCCGTTGTGGCCGGAGCGGGTTGAAGTTGCCCGCGGTGTCGTTGGGGTTGTGGCACAACTTCGGTGACGACCGGGCGTTGTCGGATCAGCGGGCGATCCTGCGGCGGGCGTTCGATCTGGGCGTCACGCACTTCGACCTGGCGAACAACTACGGCCCGCCGTACGGGTCGGCGGAGCGCAACTTCGGCGGGTTGTTCGCGGCGGACTTCCGCCGGTACCGCGACGAGCTTGTCATCTCCACCAAGGCCGGGTACGACATGTGGCCGGGCCCGTACGGTGAGTGGGGTTCCCGGAAGTACCTGACCGCGAGTCTGGACCAGTCGCTGTCCCGGATGGGCCTGGACTACGTGGACATCTTCTACTCGCACCGGTTCGACCCGGACACGCCGCTGGAAGAGACGATGGGCGCGCTGCATTCGGCGGTGCAGCAGGGCAAGGCGCTGTACGTGGGCATCTCGTCGTACTCACCGGCGGACACGGCGCGGGCGGCGGAGATCCTGCGGGACCTGGGCACTCCGCTGCTGATCCATCAGCCGTCGTACTCGATGTTGAATCGGTGGATCGAGAACGGCCTGCTGGACACGGTGGAGGAGGTCGGCGCGGGGCTGATCGCGTTCTCCCCGCTGGCGCAGGGGATGTTGACGGCCAAGTACCTGGACGGGGTGCCGGCGGGGTCCCGGGCGTCGCAGGGCAAGTCGTTGTCGCCGGACCTGCTGACCGACGAGAGCCTGGCCCGGATCCGGGCCCTGAACGAGATCGCCGGTCGCCGCGGTCAGTCCCTGGCACAACTGGCCCTCTCCTGGGCGTTGCGCGACCCGCGGGTGACGAGCGTCCTGATCGGCGCGAGCAGCGTCAGCCAACTCGAGGACAACGTCGCCGCCCTCGACAACCTCACCCTCTCCCCGGACGAACTCGCCGAGATCGACCGGCACGCCGAGGAATCCAACATCAACCTCTGGTCCCGCTCCAGCAAAACCACCTGAAGACGCCGCCTGCCCGTGGTGAAGCGCCCGTCGAAGACGGCGCCCCGCCCACGGTGAAGCGCCCGTCGAAGACGGCGCCCCGACCTGCCCCCACTCCCCGCCCCGGAAATCCTGGGGGGAGCCGGGGGCCCTCCCCCGGCCGGGTGGAGAGCGCGAGAGGAGGGCGGAGCCCTTCTCTCGCCACCGCCGTCACGCCAGTGACCCCCGCCGCCGCTCCGGCCAACACCAGAGCCAGATCAGCTGATCTCGTCAGCCAGAGCGAGCCACTCCTCCTCCGCCGCCGCCAGCTCCGCCCGTACCCCCGCAAGATCCGCGTCCAGCTCCGTGACCTTCGCATAGTTCGTGGCGTGGTCGGCGAGCTGCCCGTGCAGCTCCGTCTCGCGTGCCTCCAGGCGCGACACGAGCCGCTCCAGCCGCGCGAGTTCCTTCTTCCCGGCGCGGACCTCGGCGGCGCTGGGCCCGGTGCGTTCGGGCCGGGGGTCGGATGTCGTGGTGTCGGTGAGTGACGCGATGCCGACGTCGGTGGGGTCGGACAGCAGGGTGAGGAACTGTTCGATGCCGCCGGGCAGGGCGGTGAGCTGGCCGTCGCCGAGCAGCGCGACGACGGTGTCACAGACCCGTTCGACCAGGTACCGGTCGTGGCTTGCCACCACGAGGGTGCCGGGCCAGCTGTCGAGCAGGTCCTCCAGCGCGGCGAGGGTGTCGGTGTCCAGGTCGTTGGTGGGCTCGTCGAGCAGCAGTACGTTGGGTTCCCCGGCGAGCAGGCGCAGGATCTGCAGTCGGCGTCGTTCGCCGCCGGACAGTTCGCCGACGACTGTCCACAGTCGACGTTCGGTGAACCCGAACAGTTCGGCGAGCTGGCTGGCGGTCAGTTCGCGGTCGCCGAGCACGACGCGTCGGGCGACCTGTTCGACTGCCTCCAGGACGCGCAGCTCGTTCGGCAGTTCGTCGAGTTCCTGGGACAGGTAGGCGGCCCGGACGGTCTGTCCGATGCGGACGGTGCCGGAGTCGGGTCGCGGCGACGCGGCGGCGCGGCCGGTGGCGGGGCGTGAGCGTGTGTCGTCCTGGCCGGTGAGCATCCGCAGCAGGGTGGTCTTGCCGGCGCCGTTGATGCCGACGAGAGCGATCCGGTCGCCGGGGCCCACCCGGAACGTGGCGCCGTCGAAGAGGGTGCGCTCGCCGAGTCGGACGGTGACGTCCTCCACGTCGTACACCTGTTTGCCGAGTCGCGCGGTGGCGAGCCGTTGCAGGGACACGGTGTCGCGGGGCGCGGGGACGTCGTCGATGAGGGAGTTGGCGGCGTCGATGCGGAACTTGGGTTTGCTGGTGCGTGCGGGGGCACCGCGACGCAGCCAGGCGAGTTCCTTGCGGAGCAGGTTCTGCCGGCGTTCCTCGGTGACGGCGGCCTGCCGGGCGCGTTCGGCGCGGGCCAGCGTCCAGGCGGCGTACCCGCCTTCGAAGGAACGCACGGCGCCGTCGCCGACCTCCCAGGTGTTGGCGCAGACGGCGTCGAGGAACCACCGGTCGTGGGTGACGACGACGAGGGCGCCGCGGCGGCCGGTGAGCCAGGAGGCGAGCCAGGAGACGCCGGCGACGTCGAGATGGTTGGTGGGTTCGTCGAGTACGAGCAGGTCGGCGGGCCGGACCAGCAGGGCGGCGAGGGCGACCCGGCGGCGTTCACCGCCGGACATCGGGCCGACGGGTGTGTCGAGGCCGAGCCCGGGCATGCCGAGCCCGCCGAGCACGGCGCGGATGCCGGCGTCGCCGGCCCATTCGTGTTCGGCGTCGAACGCGGCGGGCAACCACGCGGAGCCGACGACGACGTCGCGGACGGTCGAGGTGGGCGGCAGGTCGACCTGCTGGGGCAGCGCGCTGACGGTGAGACCGCGGCGTTGGGTGACCCGACCGGTGTCGGGTTCCTCGGTGCCGGTCAGCAGGCGCAGCAGGGTGGACTTGCCGGCACCGTTGAGCCCGACCACGCCGACCCGGTCACCGTCGTCGAGCCCGAGGGACACCTCGTCGAGCAGTGCCACCGAGGCGTACCCCTTGGACACCCGGTCCAGGTTGACGATGTTGGTCACGGGCTGGCGCTCCTCTGCGTGCTGCTGGGCGTGCTAGATCGTGGCGGTGGCGCGGGCGCCGGCCACGGGGCCGTGCGCGGTTCGCACGGTACGGCAGACCCCGTGCGTGGCGAGCCGCGCGGCCAGCCCGGTGGCGTGCTCGGCGTCGGAGGCGAGGAACAGGCAGCTGGGTCCGGAGCCGGAGACGAGCGCCGCGAGCGCGCCCTCCTCGAGGCCGGCGGCGAGGGTACGGCGCAGCGCCGGGCGCAGGGACAGGGTGGCGGGTTGCATGTCGTTGGCGAGGGCGTCGGCGAGGACCCTGGGGTCGTGCTGGCGCAGCGCGGCGAGCAGTCGGTCGGAGGATCCGGCGAGCCGGCTGGCGGATTCGGCGGCGTCGGGCGCCACGGTCGCCGGCTCGCCGTAGCCGGGTGCCTCGCCGGCGTCGCGGAGCCGGTCGAGTTCGGCGTACACCTTCGGGGTGGACAGGCCACCGGCGGCGACGGCGACGACCCAGTGCCAGTCGCCGGCGGCGAGTACCGGGTTGACGATCTCGCCGCGGCCGGTGCCCAGCGCGGTGCCGCCGAGGACCAGGAAGGGCACGTCGCTGCCGAGTTCGGCGGCGAGCTGGGCGAGTTCGTCGCGGGTCAGCCCGCCGCCCCAGAGGGCGTCGCAGGCGACCAGGGTGGCGGCGGCGTCGGCGCTGCCCCCGGCGAGTCCGCCGGACAGCGGGATCTCCTTGTGCAGGTGGAGCCGGACGTGCGGCGGTACGCCGAGGCGTTCGGCGAGGGTGGTGGCGGCCAGTACGGCGAGGTTGCGCTCGTCGGTGGGCAGCTTGCCGGCGCCTTCCCCGTCGACGACGAGGCTGAGCTGGTCGGAGCGTTCCGCGGTGAGCTCGTCGTACAGGGAGATGGCCTGGTAGACGGTCTCCAGTTCGTGGTAGCCGTCGGGGCGGCGCGGGCCGACCGAGAGGTGCAGGTTGATCTTGGCGGGCACCCGGACCCGGACGGACCCGGACGCGTCGAACTGGGGCCGCCGCACGTCGACCTCGGGTCCGGTCTCGGCCGCTTCGGTCACCACCGCGCTCCTCTCACCTGCGCCGGACGGCAGGCCAGAGGCGGCGTGCCGCTACCCACCATGGTGCGACGGGTCAGGCCGTGTGCCGTGCCGCCGCGATCCGGGTGAACTCCTCTATGGTGAGCGATTCGCCGCGAGCGCCGGGATCGACCCCCGCGGCGCGCAGGATCCGTTCCGCCCGGGCGGGGGTGTCGGCCCAGCGGCCCAGCGCGGCGCGCAGGGTCTTGCGA
>JBAUUM010000317.1:0-4372 GCA_049582705.1 Actinocatenispora sp. | reverse complement strand
GCGGCCAGGAACTCGGCGGCGGCCGGCTCGGACAGGCCGGGCGGCGCGGCGGGCGCCGCGTCGGTGATGGCGACCGCCAGGCCGTCGAACACCTCCCGCAGATGCGCCTCGGCGTCCGCGACGGTACGGTCCGGCGCGAACCGGAAGTTGATCTCGACCTGGCACTCGTCCGGGATCACGTTGCCGGCGACGCCGCCGGTGATGCGGACCGCGTTCAGCCCCTCCCGGTACTCGCAGCCGTCGATCGTGACCCGACGCGCCTGGTACTCGCGGAGCCGGTCCAGTACCTCGCCCGCGGCGTGGATCGCGTTCGCCCCGTGCCAGCTGCGCGCGGCGTGCGCCCGCTTGCCCGCGCAGACGATCTCGGCGCGCATGGTGCCCTGGCAGCCCGCCTCGACCTCGCCGTGCGTCGGTTCGAGCAGGATCGCGAAGTCGGCGGCCAGCCATTCCGGCCGGGTCCGGGAGATCCGGTTCAGGCCGTTGCGCTCGGCCTCGATCTCCTCGCAGTCGTAGAACAGGTACGTCACGTCGTGCCGGGGCTCGGCGAGGGTCGCCGCGAGGTGCAGGGCCAGCGCGGCACCGGACTTCATGTCGCTGGTGCCGCAGCCGTGCATCAGCCCGCCCTCGACCCGGGCCGGCAGGTTGTCCGCGATCGGCACCGTGTCGAGGTGCCCGGCGAGTACGACCCGCCGTTCGCGGCCCAGCTCGGTCCGCGCCATCACCACGTTGCCGTCCCGGGCGACCGTCAGGTGCCCCACGCCGCGCAACGACTGTTCGACCGCGTCGGTGATCCGGTCCTCGTCGCCGGAGACCGACTCGATGTCCACCAACGCCCGGGTCAGTTCGACCGGGTCGGCGAGTGTCTCACTGCTGAAGCTGTCCACCCGACCGACCTTAGACGACCGCACCGGGGCACGGTCCGTGGACAAACCCGGGCCGCGGGTACCACGCTCAATGCGGCGGTTCCAGCGGCAGGCTGACCTCCAGGGTGGTACCCGCCCCGGGGACGCTGTCGACCCGCAGGGTGCCGCCGAGCGCCTCGACCCGGTCGTTCAGGCCGATCAGCCCGGAGCCGCGGTGCGGGTCCGCACCGCCGATGCCGTCGTCGGAGATGTCCATGTGGAAGGTGCCGCCGCGGACCGAACCGGCCACCGTCGCCACCGACGCCTCCGCGTACTTGGTGGCGTTCGTCAACGCCTCGGCCACCACGTAGTACGCCGCGACCTCCACCGACTGCGGCAGCTTCCCCTCCGGCCGTACGTCCAGTTCGACCGGCAGCGGCGAACGGCGGGCCAGCGCGCGCAACGCCGGACCGAGCCCCGCCTGGGTGAGGATCGCCGGGTGGATGCCGCGGGAGACCTCCCGCAGGTCGTCCAGGGCGCCGGTCAGCTCCCCCGCCACGGTCGACAGCTCGGCGCGCAGCGTCGGCGGCGCCTCGCTCAGGCTCTCCTCCACGTTGCGCAGGTCCAGGGTGAGCGACACCAGCCGCTGCTGCACCCCGTCGTGCAGGTTGCGTTCGATCCGGCGCCGGGTCTGGTCGGTCGCGGCGACCACGCGGGCCCGCGACTCCAACAGGTCAGCCCGGGACTGCGAGTTCGCGATGGTCGTCGCGGCCAGTTCGGTGAAGTCCGCGATCCGGGTCGCGGTGTCCGGCGGCAGCAGATCGTCGCTGGTGGACAGCGCGGTGATGACACCCCAGGTACGCGCCTCGACGGTGATCGGCGCACCCACCGCCGACCGCACCCCGACACCGCGGAGCCGCTCGGCCAGCGTGCCCGAGGCGGTACTGAAGTCGTCGATCCGGGCGGCCGTACCGTCCCGCAGCACCAGGGACGGGATGTTGTGCCCACCCAGCGACACCCGGGTACCGATCGGGATGTCCCGACCGGGCGGACCCCAGCCCGCGAGGACCGTGGCGGACCCGTCCGCCTCGTACCGGAAGATCCTCGTACCGTCGGCGTGCAGCAGCAGGCCGACCTCCTCCGCCACCGCCGCGAACACCTCGCCGCCGGGCGCGCCGTGCGCGACCAGGGTCGCCACCCGCCGCAGCGCCGCCTGCTCGTCGGCCAGCCGGGCAAGCTGGCCGCGGCTGCGCTGCAGAGAGACACCCATCGTGTTGAAGGAGCGCTGCAGCACGCCGATCTCGGCGACGCCGGTCTCCGGCATCCGGGTCGACAGGTCGCCCTCTGCCAGCTTGCCGGCCATGGCGGCGCCCTCGCGTACCGGACGCACGAACGACCGGGACAGGTAGACGGCGAACGCGACGACCAGGGCGGCGGAGCCGACCGCGCCGGCCACCCCACCGGCGATGGCATAGGTGGCGGCGTCCCGGGCGGTCTCGGTACGCGGCGCGCTCATCCGCTGCTCCGCCTCCGCGAACGCGTCGAACTGCCGGCGCAGGTCGTCGACCCTGTTCTTGCCCTGGATCGCGGTGTCGGCGCTGGTGGCCGACGGGTCGCCCCGGCGGGCCGCGTTCACCACCGGCACCGAATAGTCGTTGATGTACGAGTCGGTGGCGCGGGCGATCAGCTGCGCCCGCCGCATCTGGACGTCACTGTGCGGCAGTTCCCGCAGCCGGTCGCTGAGGTCGGGGAGTTGCGAGCGCGCCGACTGCCACGGCTCCAGGAAGGCGCCCTGACGCGTCAGCACGTACCCGCGCTCGCCGCTCTCCATGTCGACGACGAAGCGTTCCATCTTGTTCGAGGTGGCCAGGACCTCCTGGGTGTGCCGGGCGAGCTGGGAGGCGTCGCGCTCCTGCACGACCGCCGCCACGAGGAACCCGAAGACACCAGCCAGGACCGCCGCGAGCAGGGAGCTCGCGATGACCATCCGCCGCACGACGCCGCCTGTCACAGGCGCCCCCGGCGGTCGGGGTCGCCGACCCGACCCGCTCCCGGCGGGGTCCGGCGAGCGGGGCACGTGGTCGGACTGGTTGTCACACACATGCTCTTGCCACCAACACACACACGGCCGAGCGTCCGGTGCCTCCCGCCAGCGGGTCCGCTTACACGGACCGGCATCCCGATCGACTCGGCCTACCCGAAGTACAGCACGGAGAGTATTGACCGACCAACGGACAAAGCCCGGCGTACCCGCGCAAGGGTGGGCGCCGACGCGAACTGGCCACCCAGAAACCGCAGTGTGATCCCTCTCCCCGTCACCGCGAGTGATTCGAGTTCACTCCCGGCAAGCAGCTACCCGCACGCCGACCCCCGGCACCAGCCCGCCGGTACGGTGGTCGTGTGACGAAGGACCGCATTTACCAGGACATCGACCCGTCGGACAACGCCAGGGCGTCCCGCCAGGCGTGGGGCCTGGGGCTGGCGACCGTCGAGCGCTCCGGGCAGATCCTCGACGTCTGGTTCCCGCCCGACAAGCTCGGCCTGGGCGCCCCGCCCTTCGACGTCGAGGAGGCCGGCACGGCCCAGCTCGACGCCGCGCAGGCCACCGAGGCCCTGGGCGACCAGCTCGCCGGCGGCCTCGGCCGCGACCCGGTACGCGACGTACGCACCGTCGCGGTCGCCGTCATGATCGACTCGCTGGACGACCCGCCCGCCGACGCCGCCGACGCGTACCTGCGGCTGCACCTGCTGTCGCACCGGCACGTCCGGCCGCACGGCGCCAACCTCGACGGCCTGTTCGGCACGCTGGCCAACGTGGCCTGGACCGACCTCGGCCCGGTCGCGCCGGAACGGGCCGAGGCGGTACGCGCGGCGGCCCGCGCCGCCGGGCACCGGCTCACCGTGTACGGGGTGGACAAGTTCCCCCGCATGGTCGACTACGTGGTGCCCGCCGGCGTACGGATCGGCGACGCCGACCGGGTCCGGCTCGGCGCACACCTGGCGCCCGGCACCACCGTCATGCACGAGGGCTTCGTCAACTTCAACGCCGGCACCCTCGGCAGCTCCATGGTCGAGGGTCGGATCTCGGCGGGTGTCGTGGTCGGCGACGGCTCGGACGTGGGCGGCGGGGCGTCGATCATGGGCACGCTGTCCGGCGGCGGGTCCGAGGTGGTCCGGATCGGCGAACGCTGCCTGCTCGGCGCGAACGCCGGTGTGGGCATCTCACTCGGCGACGACTGCGTCGTGGAGGCCGGCTGCTACGTCACGGCCGGCGCCAAGCTGGCCCTTCCGGACGGCTCGACGGTCAAGGCCCGCGACCTGTCCGGCCAGTCGAACCTGCTGTTCCGGCGCAACTCACTGACCGGCACCCTGGAGGCGGTGGCACGGGCCGGGCGGCAGGGCATCGCCCTCAACCCGGCGCTGCACGCCCACAACTGACCGGAGCCCGGGCACGGGCGGTCCCGACACCCGACACCCGACACCCGACACCCGACACCCGACACCCGACACCCGACACCCGACACCCGACA
>JBAUUM010000316.1:0-1943 GCA_049582705.1 Actinocatenispora sp. | reverse complement strand
GATGGAGGTCGGGCGCGGTCTGGTACCCACGTTCCTGGTCGCGTTGCAGCGCACGTCGGTGCTGTACGGTCCGCGACCGTGGTGGGATCCGGGTGCCCGCCGCGCCGCCGCCCGCGCCGCGGACTTCCTGGCCTGCTTCTCCGAGGGCAGCCGCTTCTTCACCAACACCGACGGGTTCCCGCACCGAATCGACGGTCAGCGTTTCGGGCTCACCGACTCGCTGTTCGACGCCGGGCTCGTGGCGTTGGGCGCGCGCTACGCCGGCATGTGGTGGCACGTGGAGGACGAACCGTGACCGCACCGCGAACGCGGCGTGCGCGCAGAGTGTGCGTGGTGGGGGTTCGCCGGGAAGGTCACAGGAGACGGAAGAGGGGCGCGGCGTGAGCCGCGCCCCGCGCTCCCAGACCCTTCCCGGCCGGTGCGTTCGCAGAATGTTCCAGACGACCTTCGGACCGACCCGGTGTGGACTGGTTGCCCATCCGTTGCCGTTGTCTACTGGCCGTTGTACCCCCCTGGTCCGCACCAGTTCGGCGACCGGTTCGCTCGCCCCGCCGACCCCCGCCCACGTAACCTGGCCGCCGCGGTGACGCGACCTGTCACCGCTTGCCCGCGGGCGGAGGGACGAAGTGAAGCCGAGCCGCCCCCCGAGGTAGGACGGAATGCACGCTACTCATCTCCCCCCGGGCGCTGTCAACCGGTACCGCCGAATCGGCTCGTACGCCGTCCGAAAGTCCACCCCGGCGCGGCGTGTCGGCCCATCGGGCGTGTCGGAAAGTGCTGTGTGGGACGGCATCGGCGTGTCGGCGGCCACCCGTTGCGTGACCTGTGATTCGATCGTTCAACGAGGTGTGGTGACCATCGCGCGACGTGTCGGCGTGCCCGGCCGCAGATGCCGCGCACCGAGTTTCGCCGCCGCGTCCGGCTCCTCGGCGGCGAGCAGACCCATTGCCGCCAACACGTAGTGCTCGTCAACAGCGTGCTGCGCGTCACGCGGCACCGGGTACCCGCCGGCGTGGTCGGTGAGCGCCGCGGTCAGTGTCCGACCCGCGGTGTCGGGGTCGGCATGGCGCAGCACCCCACCGGATCCGACCAGCAGCCGCACCTGCCGCAGGTCGCGGCCCGGGCCGCGGCTGACGTCGGCGCGTGTCTCGCCGCGGGCGTGGCGACGCAACGCGACGGTGACCGCCAGGGTCGCCAGCCGCGTGTCCACGTCGCGGTCGGCAGCGGTGTCGGGCAGCATCCCCGGGTCGTCGGCGCGGCGCTGCGCGGCCGGTGTCAACGCCGTGACCTGCTGCTCGTCGAGGAGGCGTTCGGCCTGCGCGGCGGCGACGATTCCGGCTGCGTTCCACCGCATCCCGAGATCACCCTCGACGGTGCGGGAACGCCACAGGGTCCCGGCGACCTCACGTCGGGGGCCGCTGCGTTCCGGATCCGGGGTGAGGATGGAGTACACGTCGGTGGTCGCGCCGCCCACGTCGACCACGACGACCTCGCCGCGGGGTGGTGTGGCACCGGACCCGTCGGCGAGCAGTTCCACCCCGGCCAGTACGACATCGGGAGTGGCGCCGCGGACCAGGTCACGCAACCGGGTGCCGCGGGAGAGTTTCTTGCCGCCGATCACGTGCCGCAGAAACACCTCACGGATCGCGGCGCGGGCGGGCCCGGGCCGCAGCTGCCCGATGCGGGGCAGCACGTTGTCGGCGACGACGACCGGTACCCGCCGGTCGGTGAGGATCCCGGTGACCTGCTGCGCGGCGTCGGCGTTGCCGGCCAGTACCACCGGCACCCGCAGCCTCGCCGACGCGAGCCGGGTCGCGTTGTGCACCAGCACGTCGGCGTTGCCGCCGTCGGTGCCGCCGACCAGCAGCACCACGTCCGGCTTGTCTGCGCGCAGCGCGGCCACCGCGGCGGTGTCGAGCCGGCCGGTGGCTACGTGCACCACC
>JBAUUM010000315.1:0-4770 GCA_049582705.1 Actinocatenispora sp. | reverse complement strand
ACCACGGCCAGACGGGACCGGCGATGGGCAGCGCCGCCAGGAACGCGGCGGCGGCGAGCCCGGGACCGGCGACCGCCATGAGGATCCGGCTCTGCAGCCGGCGACCGGCGCCACAGACACCCATGACGGCCCCGTACGCCAGGGCGGTGACCATCGCGCCGGTGCGCTGTCCGGTGACGGCGGATCCCATGCCGAGGTCGGGGTGGCCGAGCACCGGCGGATGGCTCGGTTCCAGCACGCCGGACAGTACGGCGATCGCCCACAGGGTCGCGGAACCGACGATGAATCCGAGCGCGACGGCCCGGGAGCGTTGGCCGACGGCGCCGGCGGCGATGCCGAGCGCGATGCCGACGAGGACCGGTACGGCGGACTGCCAGACGGGTGCGGCGCCGCCGTAGATCGCCGCCCAGGCGGCGGACGAGGTGGCCAGCGGCACGGCGAGCAGGCTGCCCAGCGCGGCGGCGCCGAGCACGTACGGGTCGGCCCGGCGGCCCTCCTCCGGCTCCGCCCGGGGTGCGCCGACCCGGCCGGCGACCAGTACGCCGAACACGACACTGACGGCGGACAACCAGGTCAGGGTGACGAGTTCGACGGCCCACCAGCCGGACTGGCCGGAGTCGAAGCGCAGCAGCCCGCAGCGCTGCGCGAGCAGCGTCTGCGCGACGCCGAAGAGTCCGCCCGCGGCAAGCGCGATGACCGGCGTACCCGGGCGCCTACCGCCAGCAGGGTGCGCAACGTTGTGAATCGCGGCCGCCATGATGACCACGCTACGTACATCGATGCCGCCGACATGTCACGGCAACATCACAAACAGATCAAGGCGGACAACCCGCAGATTTAGGGCATGCTTTGCGGCGATTTTTCCGCTTAAAGCAAGCGAGCGGGAAGGCCGGCACCGGCACCCGAGTCGGGCCAAACGGCGGGGCTGGCCACACTCTCGGTAATCGTCGGAAACTCTACCGGCCCGGACCGACCGCGCCTTACCGGCACGGCGCCCAGTGCGGGCCGGATCACAGGAGAGGCGCCGTCACCGCCGGATCGGCACCATATCCGCGCACATCGGGAGCGCCGAGCCGGGCGGCGTCCGCGGTCCGGTCGTCCGGCTTGCGCTGCGACTCGCGCTCCGCCGCCACCCGGGCGAGATAGTGCTCCACCTCGCGCGCGCGGACGGTCTCGTCCCAGCCCAGTACCGCACCCATCACCTCGGCCGCGGCGTCCACCGTGCGGGTGCCGCGGTGCGCGGTCTCGATCGAGATCCGGGTCCGCCGGGTCAGTACGTCGTCCAGGTGCAGCGCGCCCTCCGCGAGGGCCGCGTAGTGCACCTCGGCGGCCAGGTACTCCGGGGCGCCGGGCAGCGGGCGCGCCAGCTCCGGCCGCTCCGCCACCAGGGCCAGGATCTCCGTGGCCAGCGTGCCGTACCGCTCCAGCAGGTGTTCGACCACGCCCACGGTCAGGCCGTGCCGGCGGGCCGTGGTGCTGCGCTGCGCCCAGGCCGCGTCGAACCCGTCGGCGCCGGCCAGCGGCACCTGGTCGGTGTGCGACTCCGGCGTGCCCGGCAGCCGGCGCGCCGCGTGGTCGATCACGTCCCGAGCCATCACCCGGTACGTGGTGTACTTGCCGCCCGCGACGAGCATCAGCCCGAGCATCGGCTCGACCACCGCGTGCTCCCGGGACAGCTTCGAGGACATCTCCGACTCGCCGGCGAGCAGCGGCCGCAGGCCCGCGTACACGCCCTCGATGTCGTCGTGGCCGATCGGCCGGTCCAGTACCGCGTTGACGTGTTCCAGCAGGTAGTCGATGTCCACCGAGGACGCGGCCGGGTGCGCGCGGTCGAGGCTCCAGTCGGTGTCCGTGGTGCCGATGATCCAGTGCCCGCCCCACGGGATGACGAACAGCACCGACTTCTCGGTGCGCAGGATCAGCCCGACGTCGCCGGAGATCGCCCCGCGCGGTACCAGCAGGTGGATGCCCTTGCTGGCGCGTACCCGCAGGCCCGGCGGGTCCAGGTGCCCGGAACCGTCGGTGCTCTCCAGCACCATCTCGGTGATGTCGTCGGACCACACGCCGGTCGCGGCGATGACGGTGCGGGCCCGGACGTCGAACTCCTCGCGGGACTCCATGTTGCGCACCCGCACCCCGGTCACCTCACGGGCGTCCCGGATGATGCCCACCACGCGGGTGCTGGTGGCCAGTACCGCGCCGTAGCTCGCCGCCGTGCGGGCGAGGGACACCACGTACCGGGCGTCGTCGACCTGGCCGTCGTAGTACCGGATGGCGCCCCGGAGCACGTCGTCGCGCAGGCTCGGGAAGAGCCGCCGGGCGGACCGACGGGTCAGGTGCCGGTGCCACGGGAGTCCCCGACCGTGCCCGCCCAGCGCGGAGATGGCGTCGTAGAGCGCCACGCCGGCGCCGAAGTACGGGCGCTGCCACCAGCGCGTCAGCGGCACCAGGAACGGCACCGGCCGGGCCAGGTGCGGGGCGAGCCGGGTCAGCAGCAGACCGCGTTCCCGCAGCGCCTCGTGCACCAGGGGAAACTCAAGCTGTTCGAGGTAGCGCAGGCCGCCGTGGATGAGCTTGCTGGACCGGCTGGACGTGCCGGAGGCCAGGTCGCGGGCCTCGACCAGGGCCACGGACAGCCCCCGGCTCGCGGCGTCCAGCGCGGCACCGGCGCCCGTCACGCCGCCGCCGATGATCAGGACGTCGAACGTCTCGTCCCGCAACCGCGCCAGGTCCGTGGCCCGACGCTGGGGGGACAACCGACTGGTCTGGTACCGCGAAACACCCGGGTCACGTCGCACGGATCAACCGTAGTCACCTCCCGCACGGACCACCCATGACGCACGCCACCTGTCCCACGGGTCGCACCGACTGTCCGCCGGCGGGCAACCGGCACGTCGGTGGAAGTTCCACCACCCGCGACGGGGGGCGACGGTGCGCGAGGTGTCCGCCCCGTATGGTGTTGCCAGAGCGGACAATCAGCATGCAAGTTCGCGACAGGGCGTAGAACGGTCGACGGAACCGGGAGGATCGATGGGCGTCCCGTTCAGCCCGATCGTGCGCCGACAGCGACTGGGCGTGGAGCTCCGCACGCTCCGGGACGCCCGCGCCCTGACCGGCAGGCAGGTCGTCGAGCAGCTCGGCTGGCGTTCCCAGTCCAAGCTGACCCGCATCGAGAAGGGCGCCTCCCGGGTCGAGGTCGGCGACGTGCTCGACCTGCTCGACCTGTACGGCGTCACCGGCGCGGAACGCGAGAAGCTCGTCGTCATCGCGCGGGAGGCCGCCGACCGGCGCGCCCTGGGGCGGTCCATCCCCGGTGTCGGCGACCGGCAGCGCGGCTACGCGCAGATCGAGTCCGGCGCCGCCCTGATCCGCGAGTACACCCAGTTCCTGGTCCCGGGGCTGCTGCAGACCCCCGAGTACACCCGGGCCCGGATCGGGTCCGGGGTCGACGTCCAGGAGGGCGTGGACGTCGACATCGACGCGCGCGCCCGGGAGCTGCGGCAGGAGCTGCTGGTCCGCAGCACGCCACCCCGGTACGAGGCCGTCATCGAGGAGTGCGCGCTCCGCCGTGCCGTCGCGCCGCCGCCGACGATGCGCAACCAGCTGCGGCACCTGCTGACCGTGGCCGAGCTTCCCCACGTCAGCGTGCGCGTCCTGCTGATGGACCGTCCGGTCGCGAACTTCTTCGTGCCGCACTCCTCGTTCTCGATCTACCGATTCGCCGATCCCGACGACCCCACGGTGGTCGTCCTGGAGACCCTGACCAGCGATGTCGGCATCCGGGACCGGGACGAGACCGAGCCCTACGAGGTCGTGTACGACTGGGTGAAGAAGGCATCGCTGTCCGAAGAGTCCACGCTTAGAATGATCCGCACGCTGGTCGAGTAAGGCGGCCCGGTCGGCACGGCCGGCGCCACCGCCGTGTCAGGAGGCGCGCGATGCACCCGGCCCCGTTCGACAACGCCACGTGGCGACGGTCCCGCCGCCGCACCGCCGCCAACGGCAACTGCGTCGAGATCGCGGTCCCGGCCGCCGCGCCGTGGCGGAAGTCCGGCCGCAGCAACAACAACGGCAACTGCGTCGAGGTGGCGGTGGGGGCCGCGGTGGTCGGGGTACGGGACTCCAAGGACCCGGCCGGTGGCGTCCTCGCGGTGGGCGCCGCGGGCTGGCGGCGGTTCCTCGACGACATCCGCTCCGGCCACCACGACCTGGCGTGAGCACGATGTCGGCGCCGCAGGTCCACCTGCTGTGCGGGTACCCGGGCGCCGGCAAGACCACGTACGCGCGGCGGCTGGCCCGTCAGCTGCCGGCCGTCCGGTTCAGCCTGGACGAGTGGATGCTGCGGCTGTATCCGCTCCGGTTCGACGACCCGCACTACGCGGCGCACGCCGAGAACTGCAAGAACCTCATGTGGGACGTCGCCGAGCAGGTACTCGGCCTGGGCCGCGACGTCGTCCTGGACTGGTGCCAGTGGAACCGGCAGCGGCGTACCGCGTGGCGGCTGCGCGCCGAGGAGGCCGGCTACCGGCCGGTGCTGCACCACGTCGTCGTACCGGTCGAGACCGCGATCCGACGGGTGGAGGCGCGAACGGCGCGGGGCACGCCGGGCTCGCATCCGATCGACGCCGACGGCGTCCGGCAGTTCCACACGATCTTCGAGCCGCCGACCCCGGACGAGGGAATCGAGATCGTCGAGGTGTCCGGCTGACCCACCGCCCGCGATCCGGTGCGCCGGGACGGCGACCGTTCGTCGGCGCCGCCGGCACGGCC
>JBAUUM010000314.1:0-15121 GCA_049582705.1 Actinocatenispora sp. | reverse complement strand
GCTCAGGGTCAGGCCGGCGGGTTCGCCGCCGTCCGGTCGGCCGGCCACGGGCGCGGCGGCGCAGAGCGTGGTGCCGAGCACGCAGTACGCCTGGCCGATGTCGGTGACGCCGAGGCCCAGTGCGGTGGCGGGCACGTCGTACGGGGCCATCACCACCGGAATGCCCGGTGGCAGGCCGAGGTCACCGGCGGCCCGCGCGGTCAGCGGATGCACCGGGTCGTCGAGGATCTCGGGCAACAGGCGGGCGTGCTCCGCGACGCCGAACAGCTCGACGAGGTCCTCTGCGTACCGGCCGGTGGTGAGGTCCAGGAACGGCGCGGAGGCGTCCGAGGCGTCGGCGGCCGCGTGCCCGGTGAGCGCGGCGTGCAGCCATCCGTTGCAGGTCAGGGCGGCCCTCGCCCGGGTCAGCCGGTCGGGCTCGTGCGCGACCAGCCAGGCCAGGATCGCGTTGAGCAGGCCGGCGAAGCCGGCCGAGCCGTTGCGCGCGTATCCCCGGGCCAGCGCGCCGTCGCGCTGCCAGCGCGAGACGATGCTCGCCGCGCGTCCGTCGTTCCAGAGGATCGCCGGCCCGACGGGGTCGAGCCGCTCGTCGACGAGCCAGCAGCCGTCGCCCTGGGCGGTCGTGGCGAGCGCCGTGACCGGTACGCCGGCCCGGCGTACGACGGAGCGGACGGCCTGGACGACGGCCTGCCAGGTGGCCGTCATGTCCTGTTCGCGGTGGCCGGGGCGGGGCCGGAGGCTCGGGGTGGGCACGCCGACGCCGGCGAGTTCGGTGCCGTCGGCGAACACGGCGGCCTTGACCACGGAGGTGCCGGCGTCGATGGCCAGGACCGCCATGGCACCTCCCTTCGGGGCGCGGGTCGCCGCGTCGGACGCACCCCACGTGATGTCGCCGTATGATGTCACATGATTATCACACGACCAAACCGTGATGGCGCTCCGCATCACATCGCGACGCCGGAATGTGCCACAGTGGAGCCCTCCGCGGCGGCCGGCGGGCGGCCCACCGGCGGCCCGGCCGAAGGGAAGGATGCAGTGGCGATGCCGAATCACGCGTCGGACGTCTCCACCGGCGCGGTCGACCAGCGTCAGCGTCAGGAACGCATCCGCGAGCACGTGGTCGCGCACGGCTCCGCCCGGATCGAGGAACTGGCCGAGACCTTCGCGGTCAGCGCCATGACCATCCACCGTGACCTGGACACCCTGCAACGCGAGGGCTGGCTGCGCAAGATCCGCGGCGGCGCGACCGCGGAGCCCTCGGCGGTGTTCCACGGCGACATCCGGCACCGGATGCAGACCATGGCGGCGCAGAAGGAGGCGCTCGCCGCCGCGGCGCTCGAACTGATCCGGCCCGGCGACGCGGTCGCCCTGGACGACAGCACCACCTCCCTGTCGGTCGCCCGTCGGCTCGCCGGGCGCGCCCCGGTGACCGTGGTGACGAACTTCCTGCCCACCATCAAGCTGCTCGCCGGCCAACCCGGCATCGACCTGGTGGCGCTCGGCGGCGCCTACTATCCGGGCTACGACGCCTTTCTGGGCATGCGGACGCTGGAGGCGATCCAACCGATCCGGGCCGACGCACTGTTCATGTCCACCACGGCGGTCACCGACGGGGTCTGCTACCACACGTCGACCGAGACCATCCAGGTCAAGCGCGCGCTGATGAGCGTCGCGGCGCAGCGCGTCCTGCTCATCGACAACTCCAAGTTCGCCCGCCGCGCGCTCAACGAACTGTGCCCGCTGACGGACTTCGACACCGTACTGGTGGACGACGGCGTCGACCCCGACATCCTGCGCGACCTCCGCGACTCCTCGGTGGCGCTGCAGGTCGTGGCCGTCCCGACCGGCGGCTGACCCGCCGCCCCTCCCCGTACGACCCGGCCCGGCCCTCCCCGTACGGCCCGGCTCGACGCGCCACCCCGCCCTCGCGCCGTGCCCCTTCTGTGCAGCGACACACCGCCCTCGCACCGTGCCCCTTCTGTGCAGCGACACACCGAGCCGTTCGGCGTTTCGCTGCACAGAAACGAGGGCTCCCCGATCTGTGCAGCAACACGCCGATTCCTTCGGCGTGTCGCTGCACGGAATGCCCGCGCCCGAGCGCCCACCCCCGTTCGTCGCCACGCCGCCACGCACCGCCACGAGCTCGTGGTGGCCACGCGTTCGTCGCAGCCATGCGTCGTCGCGGCCACGCGTTCGTCGCAGCCACGCGTCGTGGTGGCCACGCGTCGTCGCAGCCACGCGTCGTCGCGGCCACGGCTGGTGAGCGGTCCGGTCGTTCGGGCACGTCCGGACGAATCCCGTACTGGCGGAGGTCTTGCCCACGGTCCGACCTGGTGTTAATTTCATGCGATCTAGTGGTGAGTTCTGTGTTATCTCTCGCCGCAGATATCACGCATGCCGTGACGTTCCTGTGCTCCCGACGTCACGCCGGGCGCCCCGCAGGCTCGCAACACATCAGGAGGTGACCGGGATGCCCGCAGTCGAGGCCGGTACTGACGGCGCGGCCACCCGGCTGCCCGACCGCCCACACGGCCACGCGCCCGGGACCTCCGGGACCCGTACACCCCGCGCCCGGCGCCGGGCGCGGCACCGACGCGAATACCTGCTGTTCGCCGCGTTCGCGCTGCCGAACTTCTTCTTCGTCGCCGTGTTCGCCTACTGGCCCGTGCTGTACAACGCGTACCTGAGCCTGACCAGCTGGAACATGCTCGCGCCGGTGAAGCAGTTCGTCGGGCTGACCAACTACACCGACCTGTTCACCGACCCGGACTTCCTGGACACGCTCACCACCACGCTGGTGTTCACGGTCGGCGTCGTCGGCGGCAGCATGGTGCTCGGGCTCGCCGTGTCGCTGCTACTCAACCAGCGGCTCGCCGGTCGCGGACTCGTCCGTACGGCGGCCTTCGCGCCGCACATCCTCTCCGGCGCCGCGGTCGGCACGGTCTGGCTGTTCATCTTCGACCCGAACTACGGGCTGATCCGGCCGCTGCTCGCGCCGTTCGGACTCAGCTCGCCGGCCTGGATGACCAGTTCGACCTGGGCGCTGCCCGGCCTGATCATCGTCTACCTGTGGAAGAACACCGGGTTCATCGCGACCGTCTACCTGGCCGGCCTCGCGACCATGCCGGCGGACCTGTACGAGGCGGCCGCCCTCGACGGGGCCGGCGCGGTGACGACGTTCCGCCGGATCACGCTCCCGCTGCTGTCCCCGATCACGTTCTTCCTGTTCATCACCACCACGATCGGCACGTTCCAGGCGTTCGACGTCATCGCGCTGATGACCGGCGGCGGGCCGGGCAACTCCACCACGATCCTCAGCTGGTTCATCTACCGGCAGGCCTTCAAGGCGTTCGACGCCGGCCACGCGGCCGCCGCCGCCATGGTCATGTTCGTCCTGCTGCTCGCGATCACCGCGTTGCAGGCCCGGTTCCTGGAACGGAAGGTCCACTACCGATGAGCGTCACCGTCGCACCGACCCGGCCCGGCGGCACCCGACGCGGCCCGACCCGTGGCCGCCGCGACGGCGGTGCGCTTCCCCGCGTCCTGCGGTACGCGCTGCTGATCGTCGTGGCCTGCGTGGCGATCGCGCCGCTCTACTGGCTGTTCACCGCCGCGGTCAAGCCGTCCGTGGACATCTACCGGTACCCGCCGGTGTGGCTGCCGACCCACCTGCGCTGGGCGAACTTCACCGACGCGTGGCACGCCGCCCCGCTCGGCCGGTTCTTCCTGAACTCGGTCCTCGTCTCGCTGATCGGCACCGTACTGGAACTGGTGTCCGCGACGCTGTGCGCGTACGCCTTCGCCTTCCTGCGGTTCCCGGCCAAGAGACTGCTGTTCGTCGTCCTGCTGGGCGCGATGATGGTGCCCGGTCACGTGACCCTGCTGCCCAACTACCTGACCATCGCCGACCTGGGCTGGCTGGACACGTACCAGGGGCTGGTCGTGCCCGGCCTGGGCTCGGTGTTCGGCACCTTCCTGCTGCGCCAGTACATGCTCACCCTGCCCCGCGAGATCCTCGACGCGGCGACGGTGGACGGGGCCGGCCACCTGCGCACGATGCTGCGCGTCGTGCTGCCGCTGTCCCGGCCGATGCTCGTCACCGTCGGCATCATCACGCTGGTCGCCAAGTGGAACGACTTCATCTGGCCGCTGATCGTGACCAACTCCGACAACATGCGGACCATCCCGGTCGGCCTGATGTTCCTCAAGTCGCAGGAGGGCTACAACAACTGGGGCGCCATCATGGCCGCCACGGTTCTGGTCATCCTGCCGATCCTCGTCGTCTTCTTCTTCGCGCAGCGGCAGATCATCGCGGGCCTCACCCAGGGCGCCACGAAGAGCTGACGACCCCGTGACGCGCGTCGGCACCGACCCGAACGGAGCAACGATGGCACTCAACCCCCACATCGCCCGGCGTACGCTGCTCGGCGCGGCAGGCGGGACACTCGCAACACTGGCCGTGGCCGGCTGCGGCGGCGGCGCGTCCGGCGCGGCGTACGGGCAGGCGAAGGGCAAGGTCCCGGACAAGTACGCGAAACGCACCAGGATCGTGCTCTGGTCCGCGTACGCGGGAGAGCTCGGCACGGCGCTCGCCGAGCTGGCCCGACGGTTCAACGAGTCGCAGAAGGACATCTACGCCGACGTCCAGTTCCAGGGCACCTACGACGAGACGGCGCAGAAGGTCACCGCCGCCATGCAGGCCCGCCAGATCCCTGACCTGGTGACGTTCTCCGAGGTCAACTGGCACACGTTCTACCTCAACGACCTGCTGGAACCGCTGGACGGCTACTTCGGCGGCGGCTTCACGAAGTCGGTGTACAACCCGAAGCTGCTCAGCGAGGGCGTACTGGCGAAGAAGCTGTGGTGGCTGCCGTTCGCCCGCTCCACGCCGCTCTTCTACTACAACAAGACGCTGTTCGCGAAGGCCGGCCTGCCCGACCGGGGCCCCGAGACCTGGGACGAGTGGTACGGCTGGGCGAAGCAGCTGAAGGGCCTGAAGGTCAACGGCAAGCCGGTACGGATGGAGGCCTACCAGAAGGTCGACGGCGACTGGCAGTTCCAGGGCTCGGCCTGGCAGTGGGGCGGCGGCTACTCCAAGGGGCTGGACGTGACCATCGACCGGCCTGAGGCGGTCGCCGCCGCGGAGTGGCAGCGCAAGCTGATCTTCACCGACAAGCTCGCGTACATGGCGGACAGCCCCACCACCGACTTCAGCAACCAGCTCATCGCCACGGTCGTGACCTCGACGGGCGGCGTCCGTACCGTGACCGAGGCGGCGCGCAAGGGCCACTGGGAGGTCGGCACCGCGTTCGTACCGCGGCGCACGGAGCAGGTGGTCCCGACCGGTGGCGGTGGGCTGTCGCTGCTCGCCTACGCTCCCTCGGAACGGAAGAAGGCCGCCTGGGAGTTCGTCAAGTTCCTGGCCAGGCCGGACAACGCCGCGTACTGGACCGTGCAGTCGGGATACATGCCGGTGGTCCAGAAGGCGGTCGAGGAACCGGACCTCGCCAAGCTCATCGACAATGACCCGAACTTCAGTACCGCGGTCAGGCAGCTGTCCATCGTGCGCAAGGAGGACGAGGTGCGGCTGATGGTGCCGAACTCCAACATCCTCATCTACACGGGCCTGCAGAAGATCTGGTCGAGCAACAAGCCGGCCGGGCAGGTCTTCGGTCAGGTGGCCGACCAGCTGCGCAAGGCCACCGCCAAGGTCCGCGACACCATCGAAAAACACGTCTGACCAGGAAGGACGACCGAGGCATGACGAGCACCCGGGACGGGATCCGGATCATCGGGCACCGTGGCGTGATGGGGGTCGAACCGGAGAACACGATCCGGTCCTTCCGGCGCGCCGAGCGCGAGGGAGCCGACGACATCGAACTCGACCTGCGGCTCACCGCCGACGGTCACCTCGTGATCATGCACGACGCGACGGTGGACCGGACCACGAACGGCTCCGGCGCGGTGGCGGAGCTGACCCTGGCGGAGATCCGCGCGTTGGACGCCGGCGACGGTGAGCGGGTCCCGACCTTCGCCGAGGTACTGGCGGCCGTCGACCTGCCGATCCAGGCCGAGATCAAGGCCCCGGAGGCGGTGGACGCGTTCGCCGCGACGGTCCTGGAGCACGCCCTCACCGACCGCGTCGTCGCCTCGAGCTTCCGGCCCGAGGCGCTGCTCGCGGTGGCGGCGGCGGTACCGGTGCTGACCCGCGTGCTGATCTTCTCCAAGGAGGCGGAGGAGCGGGTCGACAAGGCGGTGTCCCTGGGCGCCACCTGGGTGGCGCCCAGCATCGCCGTCCTCACCGAGGACGTGATGAGCCGGTGCACGGCCGCCGAACTGAACGTCTGCGCCTGGCCCGCCAACACGCCGGAGCAGGTGCGGGACGCGCTGGCGTTGGGCGCCCACGCGGTCACGTCCGACTATCCGCACCTGGTGCGGCAGTGGCTCGACGAGGGCCTCGTCGGTGACGTGCCGGCGGAATCGGCCGCTCGGTCCTGAGTCGCCGACACGCGGCAGGGCGTGCCTTCCCGGTCACGCCCTGCCCGGCGGCTCGTCGTGGCACGAGCTAACTGACGTGGTGCCTGATCCACGTGTACGCGGTGGTGATCCACTGCACCCGGCTGGCGAAGCTGACACCGGTCGCCACCAGGTAGATGCCGACCGCGAGGTGCGAGAGCCGCGCCGAGGACCGGGACCGGTGCATCAGCCCCTCGATGACGAGGCGGCCGGTCAGTCGGCACAGTGCGAACAGGCCCACCGCGATCGCCAGGACGAACACGAACATCAGCAGGTTGCTGACGAACGAGGCGTTCCGGTTGGCGATCGCCCAGATGCCCCAGCACACGAAGGAGAACATCGCGCCGGTCATCGAGATGCCCATGCCACGGCGCAGGGTGTCCATGCTCGCGCCGGGCAGCGGGCGCCGCGGCTCGTGCTGGTCCGGCCCGGGCGGCTCCTCGTAGTCGCCCCGTCGCGGCGCCTGCTGCGGCACCGCGGCGACCCCACGCAGCTCCGGGCGCGCCACGGCCGGAACCTGCGCTCCGCCGGCCATGACCCTGGTCCCGGCGGCCTCGTGCGGCTGACCGGCCACGGGCCCACCCACCCGGGTGCGATCCGGCACGGTGCGCCGGGTCGACCCGGTCGGGTCGTCGCCGTTGGCGTGCGCGGGTTGGCCCCAGTGCGGCGGGTGCGGGGACTTCCGGGTCGGCGTGTGCACGGGCTCGACCGTCTGACTCCGGACGGTCTGCTGGTCCACCGGGTCCGGCCACAATGGAGCGTCGGCCGGCACCGCGGCCGGTCCTGACCCGTTGCCGGCGGCCTGCGGCCCACCCGGTCGTGAGCCGTTACCGGCGGCCGCCGGCGCGGACCGGACCGTGTCCTCCCCGGTCGGCTCGGACGGCTGGTTGAGCGCCGAACGCAGCTCCATGACCTCCTGCTCCAGCCGCTCGATCCGGTTCCAGGCACCGTCACCGGAGGCGGCCGCGACCTGCGTGGGACGTACCCCCGCGCGGCCCACCACCCGGGCGGACCGGGACACGCCCCAGAACAGACCCGCGTCCGGGGTGTCGGAGCGTTCGACCAGATCGGCCAGCCGGGCCGTCCACGCGGTCAGCTCCTCCGTGCCGGGCCGGTCCTCGGGACGGTCGGCCAGCGGGGCGAGCAGGTGGTCGCGGAGCGCGGGCTGGGCGTCCAGGACCGGGTGCCGACGCAGCACCGCCCACGGCGGCATCGGCTGATCCGCCGGTCCCTGTAGATGGCCGGGCGACTCGGTGCGCGGAAAGACGCCGGTGACCATGAAGTACGCGACGGCGCCGAACCCGTGCACGTCGTACGCCGGGCCCACCTGGCCGCTGAACGCCTCCGGCCCGCCGGCCTCCCGCGTGTACGCGATCGTGGTCATGTGGTCGCGCCGGTAGTACCGGGCGCCGGTGAAGTCGATCAGGCGGACGTCCCCGTTGGGCAGCACCATCACGTTCGACGGCTTGATGTCCATGTGCACCACCGGCGACGCGCCCGGTTCGGTCGGGTGGTGCAGCGCCAGCAGCACCCGGACCAGGGTGTCGAGCGTGCCGACCGCGTCCAGCCGGTTGTTCTGCTGGGTCGGATCGTCGTCGTCCGCGGCCGCACCGCGCAGCCGGGTCTGCACGTAGTCGCGCAGATTGGCCCCGTGCAGGTAGTCGAGCACCTGGTAGGGCTCGGCCTCACCCTTCGGCTTGCGGCCGGGCGGGTGCGGCTGCGGACCGTAGAACCCGTCCGCGCGGCGGCAGATGCCGGCCACACCACGGCTGTTGAGATCCATCAGGACCGCGTCGCCCTTGTCCCAGGAGCGCAGCTGGTCACTGCGCGGCCGGCTGTTGTTGAGCCGGAAGACCTTCACGGTCACGGGCGCGGAGCTGATCCCACCGGACAGCCGCACCGCCCGGTAGACCTCGGCCTGACCGCCCGTGGCGATGTGTTGCACCAGGCGGTAACGCTGATGGGTCTCGGGCAGCGGACTGGCCGGACCGCAGACCAGGTCGAGCACTTCGGCGTCCCGGTCCACCCTTGCTCCCCCCTAGAACGGTTCCTCTGCATCGAGGGTAGCCAGCGTGTTCGACCCCACCCCGCCCGGCCGCTCCGAATTAGCCCGGTTCGGGGTCGTCGCAGGCCGGACCGGGTCCGACCGGACCGGTGGGGTGCGGCGCGGGAAAACCGGACGCGCGGCACCGCCCGGTGCGATACACAGGCTGACATGGATGACTACCAGCTCAGGCCGGTCAACGAGGACGAATATCTGCTCTTCCACCGCTGCTTCGGCACGGCGTTCAACAAGGACCCGCAGGACGACGAGGCCAAGCTGGAACGCGAGATCTTCGACCTGGACCGGACGCTCGCGGCGTTCCATCCCCGGGACGGTGTGGTCGGCACCACAGTCTCGATGGGCCGGGAGCTGGAGATTCCCGGCGGCGCCGTACCCGCCGCGCACGTCACCCTCGTCTCGGTCGCCGCCACGCACCGGCGGCGAGGGCTGCTGACGAGGCTGATGGACCGGCAGCTGACCGAGCTGCGCGCGGCCGGCACCGAACCGGTGGCCGTACTGTGGGCCAGCGAGGAGATCATCTACGGCCGGTACGGCTACGGTCCCGCCACCGCCACGGTGTCCTACGAGGCCAACAACCGCGACACGGGCGTGGTGATGCCCGGACCGCCGACCGGCGAACTGCGCGAGGTCGACTACCGGGACACGATCGGGACGCTGTCGGCCGTGTTCGACACGGCTCGGGCGGGACGCCCCGGCTACTCGGCGCGGTCCGACGCGCTGTGGCGGTTCTGGGGCGCCGACCTGGAGCACTGGCGCCGGGGCCGCACCGAGATGCGTACCGTCCTGCACGAACGCGACGGCACCGCGGACGGGTACGCGCTGTACCGCATCGAACGCAGCGGCGGCGCGAGCGGGCCGGCCTCCACCGTCCACGTGGAGGAGATGGTCGCGACCGACACGGCCGCGTACCGGGAGCTGTGGCGGTACCTGTTCTCCGTCGACCTGACCCGGTGGGTGGAGTACGGGAACGCCGCGGTGGACGAGCCGCTCCAGCACATGGTCACCGAGCGGCCCCGGCTGGGCGCCCGCCTGGGCGGGGGCCTGTGGCTGCGGATCCTGGACCTGCCGGCGGCCCTCACCGCCCGGCGGTACGCCGCGCCCGTCGACGTGGTCCTGTCGGTCGCCGACGCCCAGCTGGGCGACAACGCCGGCCGCTGTCACCTGCGGGGCGACGCCGCCCGTGCCAGCTGTCAGCGCACCGACGCCCCCGCCGATCTGTCGCTGGGCACCGCCGAACTGGGCGCCGCCTACCTGGGTGGCACGACCCTCGCGGCGCTGGCCGCCGCGGGCCGGGTGTCGGAGCAGCGCCCCGGCGCCCTGGCCGCGACGAGTACCGCGTTCGGCTGGCACCGCGCCCCGGTCAGCATCGAGATCTTCTGACCCGACGCCGCCTCTCCCCCGGCCGTTCTCTTCCGCCGAACTGTGCAGCTCCCCCCGGACTGTGCAGCGACACGCCGAGCCACGCGGCGCGTCGCTGCACACAACGGCCCCACCCTCGGAACCGTGCAGCGACACGCCGAACGGACCGGCGGGTCACTGCACACAACGGGCGCGCGGGGGCGGTACGGCAAAACCTGCCAGCAGGTGTCATGGAACGGGGCTAGCGTGCTGGCTGGGAGGTGACCGCCGTGCGATGGCAGGAGTTCCAGGCGGAATGCCCACAGCTGGCGTCCGTGGCCCGGGAAAGGTTCGCCCGCGACCAGCTCGGTCTGCTCGGTACGATCCGGCGGGACGGCTCGCCCCGGGTCAGTCCCTGCGAGATCGACTTCGCCGGGCCGGACCTGCTGCTGGGCATGATGTGGCGGTCCCGCAAGGCGCTGGACCTGCTGCGCGACCCACGGATCACGGTGCACAGCGTGCCGGTGGACAAGGACAACAAGGACGGCGACGTCAAGCTGACCGGGCTGGCCGTCGAGGTACTCGACCCGGACGAGCGGAAACGGTTCGAGGACGCGATCGAGGCGCGCATCCAGTGGCACCCGACCGGCGACTACCACCTGTTCGCGCTGGACGTACGACACGCCGCGATGATCACCTTCGGCGAGCCGGACGGCATGTGGGTGTCCCGGTGGCGGCCCGGTGAGCCGCTCCGGCGTGAGCAGCGCCCCGAGTAGGCCCAGTTTCGAGGTCCGGGCCGCTGTGACCGCTCAGAGCGCCTTGTAGTACCGGACGAGCGGAAGCGCGGTGAACCCGGCCTTCTCGTACGTGCGGCGGGCCGGCGCATGCCCCGGGTCGCCACCGGTGCCGATCTCCACGAGTACGGCACCGGCTTCGCCGATGCGGTCCACCGCGTACGAGGTGAGTGCCACGCCGAGCCCGCCACGCTGGTGATCGGGGTCCACGGCGAGCATGTCGATCTCGCCGCGTCGCGGATTGTCGTGGTACACGACCGCCACGAAGCCGACCGGCCGGCCGTCGTCCTGCGCGACCCACACGTGCGCGTCCGGGTCGCGGCAGGTGTCCTCGACCGCCTTGGCCTGACTGGTCAGCCAGTCGGGGTACAGCCGCTGATGGATCCGGGATCCGAGCACCTGGGCGAAGGACTCGAACACCGGCCGCCAGGCCCGCAGGGAGAACTCCACCACGGTGTCGATGTCCCCGGTCTCGAGGGCTCGGATGCTGGTCGTCACCCCGACAGGCTGCCACGCCCGTCAACCGGGATCACCGCTGCGGCACGTGCCCGTTCGCGCTCCGGCTCAGCTGACCGGTCCGGCCCGGACCCGCCGGCCAGGGCGACCGTACCGTCGACGACGCGTCGGGCAGCGCGATGTGCAGCCGCACGGTCGTACCGTCCCGGTCGCTGTGGATGCGGACAAGATCGCAGAACGCGTTCACCAGCAGGAGCCCCCGGCCGTGCTCGACCGGATCCGTGGGCGGAATGCGGCCGGCGAGGGGGTCCCGCAGGTCTCCCGTGTCGTGCAGCTGCAGCACGAGCAGTCCCGGCTCGGTCCAGGCCGCGAGGCTGCCGGGCCCGGACGTGTGTACGAGCGTGTTGGTGGCGAGTTCGTTGACCGCGACGAGCAGCTCGGCGGCCCGGTCACCGACGACGCCGGCGGCCTGCGCCTCGTCCGCCGCGAAGGCCCGCACCGTGGCCAGCTCGTGGGTCTGCCCGAACGTGATCACCGCCGCGTCGGTGGGCGGCGGCGGGAGCGGCAGGTTGAAACCGGCCACGGCGTCGGGCCGGTACCGGTCGCTGGCCCAGCGTCGGTCGCCCTCGACGAGCGCGGGGTGGGTCCGGTGCGCGTCGGCCAGTACGGCCGGGTCGAGGTGCTCCGCGTCGTACGGGCAGAGAATCGTCGCGTCCCGCGTGCCGAAGGCGTGGTTGACCAGGGCCTCGTGCGCCCCGCACGCCGGGTATTCCACCTCGGTGCGGTCCGGCCAGGTCAGCTCGTCGACGATGTGCACCCGCCGGCCGGCGTGCCGCTCCATCGTGGCGTACAGGACCTCGGGAATGATCCGCCCCGGATTCCGGCCAGCGACGGTCATGTCCAGCCAGCTCACCCGCGCCGCCACCCCGGGGCCGAGACGGTCGCGCAGCAGCGCGAGGCGAGGCGCCGGTACCGCGACGGCCACCGCCGCGCCGATCGCGAGCCCGTCGCGGACGAAGCCGCTCAGGCCGCTCACGTAGTCGTCCAGCCCGCGGTAGAAGAGCCCCACGTGCTCGAAGCCGGTCAGCGTGGTGGGCGCGCTCATCCGACCCCCCACGGTGTCGGCGACGACCCCCCGACCGGCATCGCCGCGTCGCGGCACCGGGAGTCCTGGTCGTGGGCCCAGCGGAGGTGGTCGTCCGACCGGAGCGGGCCGGGGCAGGGGTCGCCGGAACGGAGCCGGTTCCTCGCGGTCGCGTCCGCCACCGGCCGACCTCCTCACTGCGGTCAGCACCAGCCCCGTCACGGATCGCTGGTTCCCCAGCGTTCACGGTACTCGCGCACGGTGCGTGAACCCAGGGCCGGTGCGGGCGCCGGGCTACGAGGACGCGGCCGCCGTCGACGCCTCCGGGTCCGCCGCCGGCGCGGACCCCGCCGACTCGCGCAGCGCGCCGCTCGGCAGGTGCCGTTCCAGCGCCAGCAGGGCGAGGATGCTGACCGCGTTGACGGCGCCCAGGGCCAGCCACGGGATCGCACGGTGGATCTCGAACAGCGTCGCGAAGAAGGTCGGCGCGATGATCCCGGCGACGGTGAAGGAGTACTGGAACGTCGCCAGGTACCGCCCCCGGGCCGGGCCCGGCGAGGCCGATGCCGCCAGCGCCATCGAGACCGGCGCGTGGATCGCGTCCGCGACCGAGTACAGCACCGTGCCGACCACCAGCACCGGCACCACCCACACCAGCCGGCCGGGCGCCAGGACCGCGAACAGGCCGCACCAGCCGACCCACAGCACCGCCGCCACGGCCAGGATCCGGGTGCGGCGGTACGGCACCAGCCGCTTGACGACCGGCGCGGCCAGCACCGAGATCAGTACCGTGTTGCCGACCAGCAGGCCCGACGCGAGCCAGGCCGGGCCGTGCAGCCCGACCAGGATGAACGTGGGCAGCGCCAGCGCCAGCATCATGCTGGACAGCGCGTAGATCGTGTTGACGCCGATCAGCCCGAGGAACGGCCGGTCCCGCAACAGCGTCGCGTACCCGGACCGGGGCAGCTGCTCGACGTGCTGCTGGCGGGGGGCACGGACGAACACCGCGATGGTCAGGGCCGCGACGGCGAAACAGCCGGCGGCGACGTGCGCGACCAGGCGGTAGGCGGAGTCGTGGCCGCCCGTCACGACCACACCGGTGACCAGACCGCCCAGCCCGAGGCCCGCGGTACGCGTCGTGTTCGCCCACGCGTACCAGGAGTCCTTGCTACTGGTCGTCGGGCTGCCGTCCACGTAGTCGGCGATCGCGGTGAAGATGGCCGACCAGAAGAAGCGGACCCCGACCGCGGTCAGCGTGACGGCGACGAGGATGCCGACCGGGCCGGACACGAACCCGTAGCCGAGGAAACCGATCGCCTGCAACGCCTGCGCGCCGACCACCAGCGGCAGCGCACCCAGCCGGTCGGCCAGGGCGCCGGCCCACACCGGGATGGGCAGGGTGACCAGGTTCCCGACGCTGATCAGGAGCCCGACCAGCGCGAGCGACACCTCGGTGAGCCGGGTGAAGTACACCAGCGACAGGGGCATGAACAGCCCGTTGCCGACCGAGTCGACGACCAGCGCTGCGATCAGTACCGTGCCCCCGCGACTGCGCCGCGCCGTCAACCCGTCTTCCGCCACCGCGGGAGGGTACCGGAGACCGCACCCGCCCGGACAGCGCATTTCCCCGCCGGAACCGGACTGCGGCGCTCAGCGGCACAGGGCCGGCGAGAGCCGGGCTGCGGCGCTCACCGGCGCAGGGCCGGCGCCGTCCCCGGGACAGCCCGAGGGCGGGCGATCCGATCGGATCGCCCGCCCTCGTCGTGGTGTTCCTCCCCAGACGACCCCGGCCTGTCGGCCGGAGCCCCCACGAAACACACTTCAGGAGAACGGCGTGATGCCCTTGGGGCTACCGAGCCCCGTCGGACCGTCGTACCCCTTGACCCCGGTGCACAGGTAGTCACCGCCACAGAAACCGTTCGAGCCACCGACGACGTCGTGGAACTTCGTCGGCTCGCCGTACAGCTTCTGGTTGGTGACCGTGCCCGGGTGACCACCGAGCGCGACGACACCGGCAACGAACGGCGACGCGGCGCTGGTGCCACCGACGATCAACCATCCGGCGTCCTCGCCGAGACCGTACGTGTCGTACACCGCCACGCCCGTGTCGGGGTCGGCGACCGCGGACACGTCGGCGATCGTACGCATGGCGCAGTTCTCGTCATGCTGCCAGGCCGGCTTCTCCACCCACGCGGAGCAGCCGCTGCCGGCGCCCTCCCACGCGGACTCGGAGTAGCCACGCGCGTTGTCGGCCTTCTTCAGCGACGTGCCGCCGACGCTGATCACGTTGTCCAGTACGGCCGGGAACGACGCGGTGGTGAAGCCGTAGTCCCCGGACGAGGCCAGGATCGGCACGCCGTCGTGCTGGTACGCGCCGGCGAACTCGTCCATGCCGTTGAACTCGTCGGCGCCGTAGCTGTTGGACACCACGGAGGCGCCCAGCTGTACGGCGGTGTTCTCGGCGGCGGCGAGCGCCTCGAAGCTCGCGTCGTCGCCCTGTACCAGCAGCAGCTTGCAGGACGGGCAGGCGGCGGAGGCCATCTGCAGGTCCAGCGCGGACTCCACGGCCCAGCCCGGGTCACCCTCGGGCAGCGGCGAGGGCTTGCCGTCCTGGTTGACGATGCTCAGGCAGCCGTTGGCCTTGGTGCACGCCGGCAACCCGAACTGCTTGCGGTACTTGGCAAGATCGGCGGCGGCCTTCGGGTACCCGTAGGCGTCCACGATGGCCACCGTGCCCGTGCCGCCCTTGGCGGGCAGCCCGTACGCGGCCCGCAGCTCCTTCGCGCCGTAGCCCTCGGGTGCGGCGTCGGCGGACATGCGGCGCACCGCGCCGGCCCGGAACCGTGCCAGGCAACGGAAGTTGCCGGG